>NZ_JBHRXY010000001.1:413712-566130 GCF_042648745.1 Paracoccus angustae | reverse complement strand
GCAGGATCTGGCAGTCGCAAACGCCGTGGTCGAACTGGCCAAACAGCAGGGAAAGGCTGTCCAGGTCGATATCTGAACGAAACAAGGCATCCGTGGAAAGGGAGGTCCGCAATGTCTGACGCAACCTATCAGGGCAGCACGCATCCGGTCGATGAAGTGCTGCCCGCCCCCAAGCTTCTGACGCTTGGGTTCCAGCACGTGCTGGTCATGTATGCGGGCGCCATCGCCGTCCCGCTGATCGTGGGCCGCGCGCTGTCCCTGCCGCCCGAGGAGGTGGCGTTCCTGATTTCCGCCGACCTGTTCGTCTGCGGCGTCGTGTCCATCATCCAGAGCCTGGGGGCGACCCAGTATTTCGGGATCAAGCTGCCGGTCATGATGGGCGTGACCTTCGCATCCGTCGGCCCGATGGTGGCGGTCGCATCCTCGACCCCCGGTCACGAGGGCGCAAGGGCGCTGTTCGGCGCCATCATCGCGGCGGGTCTTATCGGCATCTTCATCGCGCCGTTCATCTCGAAGATGCTGCGGTTCTTTCCGCCGGTCGTGACGGGCACGCTGATCCTGACCATCGGCATCAGCCTGATGCCCATCGGCATCAACTGGATCTTCGGGCTGCAAGTCGGCCCCACCGCCCCCAAGATCGTGGACCCCGCCGCCGCCGCCTGGCTGGAGGCCGCCCGCGCGGCGGGAGACGTGCCCTCCAGCGTGGCGCTGGCGCCCACGGTGCAGAACCCGCTTTACGCGGCGGGCCAGAACATCCTGATCGCGGTGCTGGTGCTGGGCACGATCCTGCTGGTGTCGAAATTCGCCCGCGGCTTTCTGTCGAACATCGCCGTGCTGGTGGGCATCGTCGTGGGCGGCATCGTCGCCGCGATGCTGGGCATGATGAGCTTCGACAAGGTCGGCGCTGCGGAATGGTTCGCGGTCATCAAGCCGTTCCACTTTGGAATGCCGACCTTTGACCCGATCATGATCGCCACCATGGTGCTGGTCATGCTGGTCACGCTGATCGAATCGACGGGCATGTTCCTGGCCCTGTCCGACATCTGCAAGAAGCCCCTGGAGCAGAAGGCGCTGGCCGCAGGCTTGCGCGCGGACGGTCTGGGCACGGCCATCGGGGGCGTCTTCAACACCTTTCCCTATACCTCGTTCAGCCAGAACGTCGGCCTGGTGGGCGTCACCGGCATCCGGTCGCGGTTCGTGTGCGTGGCGGGCGGCGCGATCATGATCGTGCTGGGGCTGATCCCGAAGATGGGCGCCCTGGTCGAAAGCCTGCCCACGACCGTTCTGGGCGGCGCGGGCCTGGTGATGTTCGGGATGGTCGCGGCCACCGGAGTGCGCATCCTGGCGCGCGTCGATTTCGCGGGCAACCGGCACAACCTGTTCATTGTCGCCATTTCGGTCGGCATGGGGATGATCCCGCTGGTCGCGCCCAACTTCAACCAGTGGATGCCCCACGCGATCCACCCGCTGATCCATTCCGGCATCCTGCTGGCCGCGATCACGGCGGTGATCCTGAACTGGTTCTACAACGGCGCGGCCCATGTGGACGAGGAAGAGTTGCGGGCGGCGGGCCATGTCGCCGATCACTGATCGCTGACAATCCGACGGCGACTTCACGCGGCGACGGCACAACCGTCGCCGTTTTCAACGAAAGATCGGGGATCATGGTCAAGACATTGTTCAGAAACGCCGATGTGGTCGTCACCATGGACGACGCGCGGCGCGAGATCCGGGGCGGCGACGTTCTGGTCGAAAACGGCAGGATCGTCGCGGCGGGCGAGAACCTGCCGCGCGAGGGCGCCGAGATCGTGGAGGCGGGCGGCTGCGTCGTGACGCCGGGCCTGGTCAACACCCATCACCACCTGTTCCAGACCCTGACCCGGGCGGTGCCCGCCGCGCAGGACGCCGCGCTGTTCGGCTGGCTGCGGACGCTTTATCCCATCTGGTCGCGGATGACGCCCGACGACATCCGCCTGTCGGCCGAGGTGGGCTTGGCGGAACTGGCGCTGTCGGGCTGCACCTGTTCGTCCGACCACCTGTATCTGTTCCCGAACGGCGCGCGCCTGGACGCCAGCATCGAGGCCGCGCGCAACATCGGCATCCGCTTCACCGCCACGCGCGGCGCCATGTCCATCGGCGAAAGCAAGGGCGGCCTGCCGCCCGACGCCCTGGTCGAGAACGAGGCCGCGATCTTGGCTGACAGCGAGCGCGTGGTGGACGCTTTTCACGACGGCGCCGAGGGCGCGATGGTGCAGGTGGCGCTTGCGCCCTGTTCGCCCTTTTCGGTCAGCCGGGAACTGATGCGCGACGCGGCGATCCTGGCGCGGGAAAAGGGCGTGCGCCTGCACACCCATCTGGCCGAGAACGACGAGGACATCCGCTATTCTCTGGACAATTTCGGGATGCTGCCGGGGGACTATGCCGAAAGCCTGGGCTGGACCGGCGACGACGTGTGGCACGCCCATTGCGTGAAATTGTCCGCGCCCGAGATCGACCTGTTCGCCCGGACCGGCACGGGGGTCGCCCATTGCCCTTGCTCCAACGCGCGGCTGGCCAGCGGCATCGCGCCGGTCCGCGCCATGCGGGATGCCGGGGTGCCGGTGGGCCTGGGCGTGGACGGATCGGCCAGCAACGATTGCAGCCATCTGGGACTGGAGGCGCGGCAGGCCATGCTGGTCGCCCGCCTGCGCGACGGCCCCGCCGCCCTGGGCGCGCGCGAGGCGCTGGAGATCGCGACCCTGGGCGGCGCGCGGGTGCTGGGGCGCGGCGACATCGGCGCGCTGAAGCCCGGGATGCAGGCCGATCTGGTGCTGTGGGACGTGTCGGATCTGCCGCTGGCCGGGCAATGGGATCCGGTCGCGGCGCTGATCTTCTGCGCGCCGCTCCGGCCGCGCGCGGTTTATGTCGGGGGCAGGGCGGTTGTCGACGATCACCGGCTGCTGACCGCCGATCCGCGCGACTTGCGGGCCCGCGCCGAAACGGCCGTGGCGCGCCTGGCGGGGTGAGCGGGGGGCTGTCTGCCCCCCACGCGCGTTCCGCGCGTTCCCCCCGAGGATATTTGTCCAAAGGTGAAGGGCCCTTCTGCCCGATTTTCTACGAAATCTTAAGACTACCTTGCTTACGGTCCCTCTCGTGCCAACGCGAGAGGATCGGTTATCAAGAAAACAGCGATAATGTAGGGGAGGGCGATAATGCCAGGATACCTGACCACCCATGTGCTGGACACCGCGCGCGGCCGCCCGGCCGAGGGGATGGAGGTGGTGCTGTTCCGTCTGGACAACGGCGGCCGGACCGAGCTTGCGCGGCTGCGCACCAACCATGACGGCCGCACCGACCGCCAGATCCTGCCGGCGGCGGATTTCGCGACCGGGACATACGAGCTGGAGTTCCATGCGGGCGCCTGGATGGATGCAACCGGGGTAGAGGCTGAAAGCCCGCGCTTTCTGGACGTGATCCCGATCCGCTTCGGCATGTCGCAGGACGACCATTACCACGTGCCGCTGCTGGTCTCGCCCTTCGGCTATTCGACCTACCGGGGAAGCTGAGCCATGCTGCACCTGATCCCCGACCACATCGTCATCTGGGAATGGCTGGCCTTCGCGATCCGCTGGACCCATGTCATCACCGCCATCGCCTGGATCGGATCGTCCTTCTATTTCATCGCCCTGGATTTGGGCCTGCAAAAGGCGCCGCATCTGCCCAAGGGCGCCCATGGCGAGGAATGGCAGGTCCATGGCGGCGGCTTCTACCACATCAACAAGTACCTGGTCGCGCCCGAGCAGATGCCCGAGCATCTGACCTGGTTCAAATGGGAAAGCTATTCCACCTGGCTGTCGGGCGCGGCGCTGCTGATGGTCACATACTGGGCGGGCGCGAACCTGTATCTGATCGACACGGTCAAGGCCGATCTGGCGACCTGGCAGGCGATCCTGATCTCGGGCGGGTCGCTGGCGCTTGGCTGGCTGATCTATGACACGCTCTGCAAGTCCCGCCTGGGCGAGACGCCGACGGTTCTGATGCTGCTGTTGTTCGTGGCGCTTGTGGTGATGGGTTGGGGCTATACCCAGGTCTTCACGGGCCGCGCGGCGCTGCTGCACCTGGGCGCCTTCACCGCCACGATCATGACCGCCAACGTGTTCTTCATCATCATGCCGAACCAGAGGATCGTGGTCGCGGATCTGAAGGCCGGGCGGGCGCCCGATCCGAAATACGGCAAAATCGCCAAGCTGCGGTCCACGCACAACAACTATCTGACGCTGCCGGTCATCTTCCTGATGCTGTCCAACCATTATCCGCTGGCCTTCGCCAGCGAATACAACTGGCTGATCGCGGCGCTGATCTTTCTGATGGGCGTGACCATCCGGCATTTCTTCAACACCATGCACGCCCGGCAGGGATACCAGTGGTGGACCTGGGCGGTCACGGTGGTGCTGTTCATCATGGTGATGTGGCTGTCCTCGGCCGGGCTGAACCAGGACACGCTGGAGCAGGCCGAGGCGCGTCCCCTGACCCCGGTCGAAACCCGTTTCGCCGAGGCCGAGGGGTTCCAGCAGGTCAGCGACGCCGTTCTGGGCCGCTGTTCGATGTGCCATGCGCGAGAGCCCGGATACGAAGGCATCCATCACGCGCCGAAAGGGGTCTTCCTGGAGACCTCCGGCGACATCGCCAAGCATGCCCGCGAAATCTATGTCCAGGCCGGGCTGACCGATGCCATGCCGCCTGCCAACGTGACCTACATGGAGCCGCAGGAGCGCGAACAGATCATCCGCTGGTTCCGCGCGGCCGGAGGCGCGAGCCTGGCCGGGATGTAGAACCGTCCGTCAGGTCGAGACGGCCCCGCAAGGGGCCTTTTCCATTTCAGAAGTGCTTTTTCAGTTCCCGCACCGCGAAATCCGCGAACATCCGCACCTTCGGATCCTGCAAGCGCCGATGCGGCGTCAGGGCGCCGAACTGCGCGGGCAGGGGGCGGTTCAGGGGCAAGACCTCGACCAGGCGCCCGGCCTTGATGTCTGACGCGACCTCATAAAGGGGCCGGTTCGCGATCCCCTCGCCGCCAAGCGCCCAGGCGGTCAGCACGTCGCCGTCGTCGGTGTCGAACCGCCCGCCGACCATCATCTTCTGCGGACCGTCGTCGCCTTGCAGCACCCAGTAGTATTCCGGGCTGCGGGGATAGCGCAGCAGCAGGCAGTTGTGATCCGCCAGATCCTCGGGCTGCTTCGGCGTGCCCTGGCGCGACAGGTAATCGGGCGAGGCGACCAGCACGCGCGGGCAATCCGCGATCTTGCGCCATTTCAGCGCCGAATCCGCAGGTTCGCCCAGGAAGAAGGCCAGGTCGATGGCGTCCTCCACGATGTTGACGTTGCGGTCCGACAGGCGCAGCCGGAAATCGACGCCGGGGTTTTCCGCGCAGAAGGGCGGGATCAGCGGCGCGATCAGCCGCCGCCCCAGGCCAAGGGGCGCGGTCAGGCGGATCACCCCCTGCGGACGGCCCGAAAAGCTGGAAACCAGCGCCTCGGCCTCGTCCAGGGTGTCGATCACGCGGCGGGCGTTGTCATAGAAGGCGCGGCCGATCTCGGTCGGGGTCAGCTTGCGGGTGGTGCGGTTCAGCAGGCGCACGCCGAAGCGGTTTTCCAGATCCTTGATGCGATTCGAGGCAACTGCCGGGGAAAGCCGCAAATCGCGGCCTCCGGCGGTGATCGAACCCAGTTCGACCACCCGGACGAAGACGCGCAGGCTTTCAAGATAGGACATCGGTGATAGGCCGCTTTCAAGGAATCGTGTAAAGTCTTCCGGGTCGGCACCGATTTCGCAACCGTTTTTTTCGGCTTAGCTTTGATGACGGGTCCACAGCCACAAAGGAACGCCATGACACCCGCGCTGCGCTTTCTGCTGAACGATCAGCAGGTTGAACTGACCGAGGCCGGCGCCTCGGACACGCTGCTGGATTTCCTGCGCATCAACCGCCGCCTGACCGGCACCAAGGAAGGCTGCGCCGAGGGCGACTGCGGCGCCTGCACGGTGCTGGTGGGACGGCTGACCGACGGCGGTCTGGTCTACGAGCCGGTGAACGCCTGCATCCGGTTCCTGGCGTCCTGCCACGGCTGCCACGTGGTGACGGTGGAACATCTGCGCGGGCCGGACGGCGGGCTGCATCCGATCCAGGCGGCGATGGTGGAACACCACGGCAGCCAGTGCGGCTTCTGCACGCCGGGCATCGTGATGGCGCTTTATGGGCTGTGGATGGGCAATCCCGACGCGGGCGTGACCGAGATCGAGACCGCGCTGCAAGGCAACATCTGCCGCTGCACGGGCTACGAGCCGATCATCAAGGCGGCGCTTGCCGCGGGCCGCGCGGGCGGTCAGGCCGCCGACGCGCTGGCCGTGGAACGCGAAGGGGTGGCGTCCAGGCTGCGCGGAATGCGGGGGCATCGGGTGGAACTGACCAAGGGCGGCGAACGCGCCATCATCCCGGCCGACGCGGACGACCTGGCCGCGGTGCTGGAGGCCGAACCCAAGGCCACCATCGTCGCGGGCGCGACCGATGTGGGCCTGTGGGTCACGAAGTTCATGCGCGACATTTCCCCGGCGGTGTTCATCGGCCATCTGATGAAATCGGCGCGGGTCGAGAACGGCGAAATCCGGCTTGGCGCGGGCGTCACCTACAGCGAGGCCGCGCCGTTCATCCGCCAGCATATCCCCGCCGCCTACGATTATTGGCTGCGCATCGGCGGCTGGCAGGTGCGCAACATGGGCACCATCGGCGCCAACATCGCCAACGGCTCGCCCATCGGCGACACGCCGCCGCTGCTGATCGCGCTTGGGGCGCGGATCGTGCTGCGCAAGGGCGCCGCGCGGCGTGAAGTGGCCCTCGAGGATTTCTTCATCGACTATGGCAAGCAGGACCGCGCGCCGGGCGAGTTCGTCGAGGAGGTCGTCATTCCCATCCGCCCGGACGCCCGTGTCGCCGCCTACAAGATCAGCAAGCGCCGCGACAGCGACATCACCGCCGTGGCCGCCGGTTTTTGCCTGAGCGTTGAAAATGGCACCATCGCCGAGGCGCGCATCTGCTTCGGCGGCATGGCGGGCACGCCCAAGCGCGCGGCGGGGGCCGAGGCCGCGTTGAAGGGCCAGCCCTTCGCCCGCGACGCCTTCGAGGCCGCCGCCCGCGCGGTTGCGGACGATTTCACGCCCTTGTCGGACTGGCGCGCCAGTGCCGACTATCGCCGCACGGTCGCCGCCAACCTGTTCCGCCGCTTCTGGCTGGAGCAATCCGAACCCGGCCTGCCCGTCCGCCTGACCCAGGCCGTAGGAGCGTAAAGATGAAAGACGAAACCACCATCCGCGGCCAGGCGCATCAGGACACCATCCACGACAGCGCCGTCAAGCACGTCACCGGCCGCGCCGATTACACCGACGATCTGGCCGAGCCGCACGGGCTGCTGCACGCCTATCTGGGGCTGTCCCAATGCGCCCATGGCCGGATCACCGGCATGGATTTTTCCGAAACGCTGGCCCATCCCGGCGTGGTGGGGGTTCTGACCGCCAAGGACATCCCCGGCGTCAACGATGTCTCGCCCAACGGCAAGAACGACGACCCGATCTTTGCCGAGGAAGAGGTCCAGTTCTGGGGACAGCCGGTCTTTGCCGTGATCGCGGAAACCCGCGACCAGGCGCGCCGCGCCGCGCACAAGGCGCGCATCGCCTATGACGTGCTGCCCCATGCGCTGGACCCCCTGGTCGCGCGCGACACGGGCATGGGTTATGTCACCGACCCCCTGACCTTGAAGCGCGGCGATGCCGACGCGGGCATGGCCGCCGCCCCGCATGTCGTCAAGGGGCGCTTCAGCATCGGCGGGCAGGACCACTTCTACCTGGAAGGCCAGATCGCCATGGCCGTGCCGGGCGAGGACGAGGACGTGACGATCAACGTCTCGACCCAGCACCCGTCCGAGGTGCAGCACATGGTGGCCCATGTGCTTGGCTGCCAGAACAACGCGGTGGTGGTGAACGTGCGGCGCATGGGCGGCGGCTTCGGCGGCAAGGAAACGCAGATGAACCTGTTTTCCTGCGTGGCCGCCATCGCCGCGAAACGCTGGAACCGCGCGGTCAAGATCCGCCCCGACCGCGACGACGACATGACCGCCACCGGCAAGCGCCACGACTTCGTGGTGGATTACGAGGTCGGCTTCGACGACACCGGCAAGATCCGCGCCGTCCGGGGCGACTGGTATGCCCGCTGCGGCTTTTCGGCCGACCTGTCCGGCCCGGTGACGGACCGCGCGCTGTTTCATTGCGACAACGCCTATTTCTACCCCGACGTGCGCGTCAGCAGCCATCCGATGAAGACCCACACCGTCAGCAACACTGCCTTCCGGGGTTTTGGCGGCCCGCAGGGGGTGATCGTGGCCGAACGCATCGTCGAGGAGATCGCCTATGCCCTGGGCCTTGATCCGCTGGAGGTGCGCAAGCGCAACCTTTATGAAAACGGCCAGCTGACCCCCTATCACCAGGAGGTCACCGACCAGATCCTGCCGCGCATCTTCGAGGAGCTGGAGGCCTCCAGCGACTATCACGCCCGCCGCCAGGCCGTGCTGGACTGGAACGAACGCGCCAAGAACGGGGGCGGCGTGATCCGCAAGGGCATCGCCTTGACGCCCGTGAAGTTCGGCATCAGCTTCACCGCGACCTGGTTCAACCAGGCGGGCGCGCTGATCCATGTCTACAGCGACGGCTCGATCGCGCTGAACCATGGCGGCTGCGAGATGGGACAGGGCCTGAACACCAAGGTGGCCCAGATCGTGGCCGAGGCGTTCCAGTGCGACATCGGCAACATCAAGATCACCCGCACCACCACCGAGAAGGTGCCCAACACCTCGGCCACCGCGGCGTCCTCGGGAACGGATCTCAACGGCATGGCGGCGCTTGACGCTGCGGAACAGATCAAGGCCCGGCTGATCGACTTCGTGGCCGAACGCTGGCAGCAGCCGAAGGATGAGGTGCGCTTCGTTCCCGGCCATATCCGCGCGGGCGACCACGAGATCCCCTTCAAGGAGGTGATCGCGGCGGCCTACATGGCGCGCGTCCACCTGTCGGCGGCGGGCTTCTACAAGACGCCCAAGATCCACTGGGACCGCGCGACGGGACGGGGGCGGCCGTTCTACTACTACGCCTACGGCGCGGCCGTGTCCGAGGTGTCGGTCGATACGCTGACCGGCGAATACGTGATCGACCGGACGGACGTGATCCACGATGTCGGACGGTCCCTGAACCCCGCCATCGACAAGGGCCAGATCGAGGGCGCCTTTGTCCAGGGGGCGGGCTGGCTGACCACGGAAGAACTGTGGTGGGACGACAAGGGCCGGCTGCGCACCCATGCGCCCTCCACCTACAAGGTGCCGCTGGCCTCCGACCGGCCGCGCGTCTTCAACGTGCGTCTGGCCGACTGGTCGGAAAACAGCGAACGTTCGATCAAGCGGTCCAAGGCCGTGGGCGAGCCGCCCTTCATGCTGGGCATCAGCGTCTTCGAGGCGATCAACATGGCCGTGGCTTCCTTCAGCGACTACCGCCAACCCGCGCGGCTGGATGCCCCCGCCACGCCCGAACGCGTGCTGATGGCGATCGAGGCGCTGCGCCGATGATCCGGGTCCGGGTCATATCGGCCCTGGGGTCCACGCCGCGCGACGCGGGGGCCGAGATGTTCGTCGGCCCCGATCGCGTCGAGGGCACCATCGGCGGCGGGCAACTGGAATACATGGCCATCGACCGGGCGCGGCAGATGCTGGCGGGCGGCGAGGCCGAGGCGCGGATGGACATCCCCCTTGGCCCCGAGATCGGCCAGTGTTGCGGGGGCAGGGTGGTTCTGCAACTGGACCGCCAAGGCCCCACGCCCGAGGATCACCCCGACGTGCTGGTCTTCGGCGCGGGCCATGTCGGGCGCGCGCTCGCCCTGGCGCTGCAAGCCCTGCCCGTCAAGGCGACCCTGATCGACAGCCGCCCCGAGGAACTGGCCCAGGCCGCACCCGGCGTCGAGACGATCCTGACCCCTCTGCCGGAATCCCGAATCCGCGCCGCCGGTCCCGGCAGCGCCGTGGTCATCCTGACCCATGACCATGCGCTGGACTTCCTGCTGGCGGCCGAGGCCCTGACGCGGCCCGACCTGTCCTATGTCGGCATGATCGGCAGCGCCACCAAGCGCGCGCAGTTCACCCGCTTCGCCAGGGCGCGCGGCATCGACCCCGCGCCCTTGGTCTGCCCCATCGGGGCGGGCTTCACCCACGACAAGCGCCCGGCCGTGATCGCCGCCTTCACCGCCGCCGAACTGATCGCGCGGCTGACCGCAGCTTCTTCTTTGAAAAAATACCCATGCAACAGCTGATACGGGGCCGCGTCCTGGGCTTTCACGCCGACCCCCAAGACACGTCCGACAACCACCGCTACATCGAGAACGGCGCGATCCTGGTCGAGGATGGCCGCATCCTTGCCGTGGACGATCACGCGGCCCTCGCCCGTCCCGGCCTGCCCGAGATCGACCACCGCCCTCACCTGATCCTGCCGGGCTTCATCGACACGCATATCCATTTCCCGCAGGTGCAGGTGATCGCAAGCTGGGGCGCGCAGCTTCTGGACTGGCTGAACACCTACACCTTCCCCGAGGAATCCCGTTTCGCCCAGCAAGGCCACGCCCCCGCCATGGCCGACGCTTTCCTGACCCTGCTGACGGACCACGGCACCACCACCGCCGTCGCCTTCTGTTCCGTCCACCCCCAATCCGCCGAGGCGCTGTTTTCCGCGGCCCATGCCCGCAACATGGCGATGGTCGCGGGCAAGGTGATGATGGACCGCAACGCCCCGCCCGAGGTGCTGGACACGCCGCAAACCGGCTATGACGACAGCAAGGCGCTGATCGAACGCTGGCACGGCACCGGGCGCCAGCGTTACGCGATCACCCCGCGCTTCGCGATCACCTCGACGCCGGAACAGATGGCGATGGCGGGCACGCTGGTCCGCGAACATCCCGATTGCCACATCCAGACCCACCTGTCCGAGAACAGGGACGAGATCGACTTCACGCTGGACCTTTATCCGCAGGCCCGCGACTACCTCGACATCTACGAAACCCATGGCCTGCTGTCCCCCAAGCTGCTGCTGGGCCATTCCATCCACCTGCGCCCTCGAGAGATCGCGCGCATGGCCGAAACCGGCAGCCGGGCAGTGTTCTGCCCGACCTCGAACCTGTTCCTGGGATCGGGGCTGTTCGACGAGGCGGGCCTGCGCGCGGCGGGCGTGGTCAGCGGCATCGCCACCGACGTGGGCGGCGGCACCAGCTATTCGATGCTGCAAACCCTGAACGAAGGCTACAAGATCCTGCAACTGCGCGGCCAGAAGCTGACGCCGCTGTCGGCCTTTCATTGGATCACGCGCGGCAATGCGCTGGCCCTGGGGATGGCCGACCGGATCGGCACGCTGGATCCGGGCAGCATGGCCGATCTGGTGGTGCTGGACGCCCGGGCCACGCCGGCCATGGCCCTGCGCACCAACCGGGCCGAGACGCTGGAGCAGGAGCTGTTCATCCTTCAGATCATGGGCGACGACCGCAGCATCCGCCAGACCTATGTGGCAGGTCAGCCCATGAAAGCCGCAGGTTGAACGCGGCGCGCTCTTTTCCGCCGCGGTCCGGCAGGCTATCCCTTGCGCGAAACCAGGTGCAAGGGACCGCTTCATGACCAAGATCACCCCCGTTCTGATGGCCGGCGGATCGGGAACCCGGCTCTGGCCCGTGTCCCGCAAAAGCTTTCCCAAGCAGTTCGCGCCGCTGATCGGACACGAGACGCTGTTCCAGGCGTCGGCCCGCAGGCTGGCCGGGTCCGACTTCGCCGATCCGGTGGTGATGACCAATGCCGATTTCCGCTTCATCGTCGCGGAACAGCTGGATCAGGTCGGCATCCGGCCCGGCGCCATCGTGATCGAACCCTCGGGCCGCAACACCGCCCCCGCGATCCTGGTCGCCGCCCTGATGGTTGCCGCGAAAGACCCCGAAAGCCTGCTGCTGGTCGCGCCGTCGGACCACGTGATCCCCGACGAGGCCGCCTTCGCGCGCGCCGTGCGCCAGGGAATGGAGCCGGCCGCCCAGGGACGGATCGTCACCTTCGGCATCACCCCCGACCGGCCGGAAACCGGCTACGGCTATCTCGAACTGGCGGGGCAGGGCGACGGCCCGCAGCCCTTGGCGCGCTTCGTCGAAAAGCCCGACGCGGCCACGGCGGCGCAGATGCTGGCAGGGGGCAATTTCCTGTGGAACGCGGGCATCTTCCTGTTCAAGGCCGGCGTGATGATCGACGCGTTCCGCGCCCATGCCCCCGAATACCTTGCCCCGGTTCTGGCCGCCCTTGACGAGGCCAAGAACGACATCGGCTTTCTGCGTCTGGCCCGCGCGCCCTGGGACAGCCTGCCCGACCAGTCGATCGACTATGCCGTAATGGAAAAGGCCGGAAATCTGGCCGTGGTGCGTTTTTCCGAACGGTGGTCCGACCTGGGCGGTTGGGATGCCGTCTGGCGAGAGGCGCTGCTGGAAGCGCCATCGGACAACGGGGTCGTCACGGACGAGAACGCGATCGCCCTCGACTGCCATGACGTGCTGCTGCGGTCGGACAGCGACGACTTGCAGGTGGTGGGCATCGGACTGACGGATGTGATCGTCGTGGCGACGGCGGACGCGGTGCTGGTGGCGGACAAGAGCCGCGCGCAGGACGTGCGCCATGCCGTCACCGCGCTGAAGGCCAAGGGCTGCAAGCAGGCCACCGCCTTTCCCCGCGACCACCGCCCCTGGGGCTGGTTCGAGACACTGGCCCTGGCCGACCGCTTCCAGGTCAAGCGCATCGTCGTAAAGCCCGGGGCCGCGCTGTCGCTGCAAAGCCATGTGCATCGGTCCGAACACTGGGTCGTGGTCAGCGGCACGGCCAGGGTCACGGTGGACGACAAGGTGACCCTGGTGACCGAGAACCAGTCGATCTATGTGCCGCTGGGCGCGGTTCACCGCATGGAAAACCCCGGCAAGGTGCCGATGGTGCTGATCGAGGTGCAGACCGGCAGCTACCTGGGCGAGGACGACATCATCCGTTACGAGGATGTTTACGCCCGCAGCAGCGCGGAGTGACCGGCAGGCCGGGGGCGCTTCGCCCCCCGGACCCCCCGAGGATATTGAGGCAAAGGTGAATGGACATGCCGCAGCTTCATAATCTTGTATAGGATTATGAATTTGCCGTGGCCCGGGTCAACCGCTATATCTGCGCCTTCCTGGCAAGGGTTGACACGATGACCGGCAGACTTTCCCGATCCCCCGCCTTCGCGGCGCTTGACCGCGCGGCGTCCGAACGGATCCTGATCCTCGACGGGGCCATGGGCACGCAGATCCAGCAGCTTGGTCTGGCCGAGGACGATTATACCGGCGTTGGATCCGGGCATGCCTGCCGCCACCATTCGGACCATCCGCAGCAGGGCAACAACGACCTGCTGATCCTCACGCAGCCCGAGGCGGTCGAGGACATCCATTACCGCTATGCCATGGCGGGCGCGGACATCGTGGAAACGAACACCTTTTCGGCGACCGTCATCGCCCAGGCCGATTACGGGATGCAGGCGGCGGTCCGCGACCTGAACGTCGAGGGCGCGCGCATCGTCCGCCGCGCGCTGGACCGCGCCACCGCGCAGGACGGGCGGCCGCGCTTTGTCGCGGGGGCCATCGGCCCGACCAACCGCACGGCATCCATCAGCCCGGACGTGAACAATCCCGGCTATCGCGCCGTGACCTTCGAAGACCTGCGCATCGCCTATCTTGAGCAGGCGCAGGCGCTGATCGAAGGCGGCGCCGACATTCTGCTGATCGAGACGATCTTCGACACCCTGAACGCCAAGGCCGCGATCTTCGCGTGCATCCAGGCGATGCAGGCGCATGGGCAGACACTGCCGCTGATGATCTCGGGCACGATCACCGACGCATCCGGGCGCACGCTGTCGGGACAAACGCCGACGGCCTTCTGGCATTCGGTGCGCCATTCCCGTCCCTGGTCGGTGGGCCTCAATTGCGCGCTCGGGGCATCCGCGATGCGTCCGCATCTGGCGGAACTGGCGGGCGTGGCGGACACCAACATCTGCGCCTATCCCAATGCCGGGCTGCCCAACGCCTTTGGCCAGTACGACGAGGGGCCGAACGACACCGCCGTTCAAGTCGCCGAATTCGCCCGCGAGGGGCTGGTGAACGTCGTCGGCGGCTGCTGCGGCACCACGCCCGACCACATCCGCGCCATCGCCGAGGCCGTCGGCCAATACAGTCCCCGAAAGGTGCCCGAATATGTCTGATCGCCTGCTGCGCCTGTCGGGCCTGGAACCCTTCGTCCTGACGCCCGACATTCCCTTCGTGAACATCGGCGAACGCACCAACGTGACCGGCAGCGCCCGTTTCCGCAAGCTGATCACCAACCGCGACTATGCCGCCGCCCTGGAGGTCGCGCGCGACCAGGTGGAGAACGGCGCGCAGATCATCGACATCAACATGGACGAGGGGCTGATCGACTCGAAGGCCGCCATGGTCGAGTTCCTGAACCTGCTGGCCGCCGAACCCGACATCGCCCGCGTGCCGGTGATGATCGACAGTTCCAAATGGGAGGTGATCGAGGCGGGCCTGCAATGCGTGCAGGGCAAGCCGGTCGTCAACTCGATCTCCATGAAGGAAGGCGAGGAGCAGTTCCGACAGCAGGCCGGGCTGTGCCTCGCCTATGGCGCGGCGGTCGTGGTCATGGCCTTCGACGAACAGGGCCAGGCCGACACCTGCGCCCGCAAGATCGAGATCTGCGCCCGTGCCTATCGCATCCTGACCGAGGAAGTGGGTTTCCCGCCCGAGGACATCATCTTCGATCCCAACATCTTCGCCGTGGCGACCGGGATCGAGGAACACAACAACTACGGCGTGGACTTCATCGAGGCCGCGCGCTGGATCCGCCGGAACCTGCCCCATGCCCATGTTTCGGGCGGGGTGTCGAACCTGTCCTTCTCGTTCCGCGGCAACGAACCCGTGCGCGAGGCGATGCACGCGGTGTTCCTGTACCACGCCATCCAGGCGGGCATGGACATGGGCATCGTCAATGCGGGGCAGTTGGCGGTTTACGACCAGATCGACCCGGACCTGCGAGAGGCCTGCGAGGACGTGGTTCTCAACCGCCGGCCCCAGGCTGGCGGCGACGCGACCGAACGCCTGCTGGAGATCGCCGAACGCTTCAAGGGCGAGGGCGGCGCCAAGGGGCGCGAGAAGGATCTGTCCTGGCGCGAATGGGCGGTGGAAAAGCGTCTGGAACATGCGCTGGTCAACGGCATCACCGAATATATCGAGGCCGATACCGAGGAAGCGCGCCTGGCCGCCGAACGCCCGCTGCACGTCATCGAAGGCCCGCTGATGGCCGGCATGAACGTGGTGGGCGACCTTTTCGGCGCGGGCAAGATGTTCCTGCCGCAGGTGGTGAAATCCGCCCGCGTGATGAAGCAGGCCGTGGCCGTGCTGCTGCCGCACATGGAGGCCGAGAAGGCCGCGAATGGCGGCGGCACCCGGCAGGCCGCGGGCCGGATCCTGATGGCCACGGTCAAGGGCGATGTCCACGACATCGGCAAGAACATCGTGGGCGTCGTGCTGGCCTGCAACAATTACGAGGTGATCGACCTGGGCGTCATGGTCCCCGCGCAGAAGATCCTGGAGGTCGCGCGGGAACAGCAGGTCGATGTGATCGGGCTGTCCGGCCTGATCACCCCCAGCTTGGACGAGATGGTCCACGTCGCCTCGGAAATGGAGCGCGAGGGTTTCCAGGTGCCGCTGCTGATCGGCGGGGCCACCACCTCGAAGATCCATACGGCGGTCAAGATCGCGCCGCGCTATCACAAGGGCGCGGCGGTCTATGTCACCGACGCCAGCCGGGCGGTGGGGGTGGTGTCGTCTCTGCTGTCGCCCGCGCAGCAAGCGGCCTATGTCGATGGCATCCGCGCCGAATACGCCGATGTGGCCGAACGCCACGAACGGGCCGAGGCCGCCAAGCGGCGCCTGCCGCTGGCCGCGGCGCGGGCCAATGCGCTGAAGGTGGACTGGTCCGGCTATCGGGCGACACCCCCGCGGTTCACCGGCACCCGGATCATCGACGACTGGGATCTGGCGGAAATCGCGCGCTACATCGACTGGACGCCGTTCTTCCAGACCTGGGAACTGAAGGGCGTTTATCCCCGCATCCTCGACGATGAAAAGCAGGGCGAGGCCGCGCGCGCCCTGTTCCACGAGGCGCAGGAGATGCTGGACCGCATCGTCGAGGGCAAGTGGTTCAACCCCCGCGCCGTGGTGGGCTTCTGGCCCGCCAACGCGGTGGGCGACGACATCCGCCTGTTCACGGACGAGAGCCGCTCGGCTCCGCTGGCGACGCTGCACACGCTGCGCCAGCAGGTGACGAAAAGGGGCGACCGCCCGAATGTGGCGCTGTCCGATTTCGTCGCCCCCGAAGGCCGCCCCGATTATGTGGGCGGCTTCGTGGTAACGGCAGGCCCCGAGGAAAGCGAAATCGCCGCCCGCTACGAACGCGCGAACGACGACTATGCCGCGATCATGGTCAAGGCGCTTGCCGACCGCATCGCCGAGGCCATGGCCGAGATGCTGCACGAACGCGTCCGCAAGGACCTCTGGGGCTATGCCGCGGACGAGACCTTCGGCCCGCAGGATCTGATCGGCGAACCCTACAAGGGCATCCGTCCCGCGCCGGGCTATCCCGCCCAGCCGGACCATACCGAAAAGCTGACCTTGTTCCGTCTGCTGGATGCGGAAAACGCGACCGGCGTGCGCCTGACCGAAAGCATGGCCATGTGGCCGGGATCGTCGGTCTCGGGCCTTTATATCGGCCACCCCGACAGCTACTATTTCGGCGTGGCGAAGATCGAGGAAGACCAGGCCCGCGATTACGCCGCCCGCAAGGGCATGGACCTGGCCGAGGTCGAACGCTGGCTGGCCCCGATCCTGAACTATACCCCACGCAAAAAGGACGAGGCCGCGTAAGCCTCGCCCTTTCATCTTCGCCCAAATATCCCAGGGGGTGCGGGGGACTGGTCCCCCGCCTTGATCGGAACCCCGCCTTGATCAGAACCCCGCCTTGATCTTCTCGAATTCGGCCAGCTGCTTTTCGCGCTGCGCCGGGTCGTTCGGGGTCTGCGCCAGGATCGGGGCATCGACCTCGCTCAGGCCTTCCTTCACCGCAGGCTCGTCCGCGATCGTCGCCATCGCCTCGGTCGAGGTGTGGCCATAGCCGATCGTGTCCAGCAGCGCCTTGCCGGCCGAGGGCTCGAGCCAGGCGTTGATGAAGTCATAGGCCTTCTCCTCGTTGCCCGGCCCGTCCTTGAGGTTGATGTAGCCGCAGAAGAAGGTGGACGAGCCTTCCTTGGGCGCCCGCTGGAAGGCCACGGGATAGTTGTCGTTTTGCAGGTAGACCACGCCATCGTTCCAAGACCAGGCGATGTCCACCGCGCCGGAGGCCATCAGCTGCGCCTGTTCGGACGGGTCCGCCCAATAGGCCGCGACGTTCGCGTGCGCCTTGCGCAGCCAGTCGGCGGCGGCCTGGAACTGTTCGTCCGTCACGTCGGTCCAGTCGGTGACGCCCGTCGCCAGATAGGCCAGCGCCCAGACGTCGTCCGACGAATCCGGCAGCGACGTGCGGCCCTGGTATTTCGGGTCGGTGAACACTTGCAGGGTCGACACGTCCTCGGCCGGGACCGTTTCGGGATTATAGGCGATGGCGGTCGCGCCCCAGTCGGTGGGGATGTACCAGACGCCCTCGGCATCCTTGAAGACCTCGGATTGCAGGAACTGCGGGTCGATCTTGTCGAAGTTCGGGATCTTCGAGGTGTCCCAGGGCTCGATCAGGCCCGCGTCGCGGTACTTGCTGACCATCTGGCTGCACGGATGGGCCACGTCGGCCTTGAAGCCCGAGGCGATCTTCTGGAACGCCTCGTCATCGTCGCCATAAAAGGCGTAGGTCGGGCTGTCGCCATGCTTGTCGATATAGGCCTGGAAGATCGAGGGCTCCTCGAACCCGGCCCAGTCGAAGACGGTCAGTTCCGGGTCCGCCGCAAGCGCGGGCAGGGCGACGGCAGAGGCGAGGGCGGTGGTGATCAGCAAGCGCATGAAATCGGGCCTTCCAGTTGGGCGGGTTTGTGTCGAACGCTAGCGGCGGCCAAACGGTCGCGCAAGGGCATCGCGCGCCGGTCAAGGACCATTGATCAGCGCATGCGCAGGGCGCCGTCCAGGCGGATCACCTCGCCGTTCAGATAAGCGTTCTCGACGATGTGGGCCGCCAGGCGCGCGAACTCCGCCGGATCGCCGAGACGGGGCGGGAAGGTCACTTCGGCGGCCAGACCGTCCTGCACGTCGGGCGGCAGGCCGCGCAGCATCGGCGTGGCGAAGATGCCGGGCGCGATGGCGCAGACGCGGATGTTCAGCCCCGCCAGATCGCGCGCGAGCGGCAGGGTCATGCCCGCGATCCCCGCCTTGGACGCGGCATAGGCGGCCTGGCCCTTCTGCCCGTCAAAGGCCGCGACGGACGCCGTGTTGACGATCACGCCGTTTTCCGCCCGCCCGTTCTTCGCCATTTCCACAGCCGCCAGCCGCAGCACGTTGAAGCTGCCGATCAGGTTCACCTCGACCACGCGGCGGAAGGAGTCGAGATCATGCGGCCCGTGGCGGCCCACGGTCTTCTCGCCGATCACCACGCCTGCGCAGTTCACGCAGATGTCGATGCCGCCCATCAGGGCCACGGCCTGCGCGATCGCCGCCGCCGCGCTGTCGGCGCGGGTCACGTCCGCCTGAACCTGCCAGGGATCGTCGCCCGATTGGCGGTCCAGCACCACGACCGCCGCGCCCTGCCCGCGGAACCAGGCCGCCGTGGCCGCCCCAAGCCCCGAGGCGCCGCCCGTGACGACAGCCCGGCTGTTCTTCAGTTCCATCGCCCGCTCCTACGCATCCAGCAATTCCGGCCCGCCGGTGATCGCCGGGTCGGGAATGCCGATCACCTCGGCGTCCTTGCCCGCGAAATCCACCGCGTCCAGCACCGTCTGGATCGCCGCGAGCCGCGCGCGGCGCTTGTCGTCCGACCGGATCACGGTCCAGGGGGCGATCGGCGAATGCGACAGGTTCAGCGTGTCGCGGATCGCCGCCGTGTAGTCGTCCCATTTCGCCAGCCCGTCCACGTCGATGCGCGACAGCTTCCATTGCTTCAGCGGATCGGCTTCGCGGTCCAGAAAGCGGCGCATCTGTTCGGCGCGTCCCACGTTCAGCCACAGCTTGACCAGGATAATGCCGTCGTCCACCAGCATCTGTTCGAACCCCGGCAGTTGCCTGAAGAACGCGTTGCGCTGCTGTTCCGTCGAAAAGCCGAAGACGCGTTCCACCACGCCGCGGTTGTACCAGCTGCGGTCGAACAGCGCCATTTCGCCCGCGGCGGGCAGCCAGTCCACGTAGCGCTGGAAATACCACTGGCCCGCCTCGCGGCTGGTGGGGGTCGGCAGGGCCACGATGCTGGCAGAGCGCGGGTTCAGGTTCTCGCGCATCCGCTCGATGGTGCCGCCCTTGCCGGCGGCGTCGCGGCCCTCGAACAGCACGACCACGCGCTTGCCGGTCGCCACCACGTCATGCATCATGCGAACCAGTTGCAGCTGCAACCGCGCCATCTGCGCGTCGTAGGCCTTGCGGTCCATCTCCTCGCGATAAGGGTAGGTCGGGTCCAGGATGTCGTCCTTGCCCGCGCCCTCCAGGGCCTTGCGGATCTCCTTCGGCGCGGCTTTCAGCGCGGCGGTGATCTGGCCGACCAAGGGCAGGTCCGGGGTTTCTGCCATCTGCTTATCCTTCGCCGATGCGGGACATGTCGTATTCTGTCGTCTGATAGATCTCGTTGATCCAGTTACCGTAAAGCAGATGCGCGTGGCTGCGCCAGCGGTTCGAGGGCGCGCGCGCCGGATCGTCGTCGGGATAATAGTTCAGCGGCACGTTGATCGCCTTTCCCGCCGCAACGTCGCGGTCGTATTCCTCTTTCAGGGTCGTGCTGTCGTATTCCAGGTGGTTGAAGATATAAAGCGCGCGATGCCCCGGGTCCTCCAGCAGGCAGGGACCGCACTGGTCGCTGGCCAGCAGCGTGCGCAGGGCGGGGCGGGCGTCCACGTCCGCCTGCCGCACCTCGGTCCAGCGGCTGACGGGAACCAGAACGTCGTCCGAAAAGCCCCTCAGATAGGGCGAGGCCGGGGCCAGGTTGCGGTGGCGGAAGCAGCCAAAGGCCTTGTGGTCCAGGGGGTGCTTGTCCAGCCGGTGGAAATGCCAGGCCATCGCCATGCCGCCCCAGCAGACGCCGAAGGTCGAATGGACGTGGCTCTGCGTCCAGTCGAAGACCCGGGTCAGTTCGTTCCAATAGGTCACGTCCTCGAAGGGCAGCTGCTCGACCGGGGCGCCGGTTATGATCAGGCCGTCGAACTTCTCGCCGGTCGCCTCGACCTCGCGGAAGGGACGGTAGAAGCTTTCCATGTGGTCGGCCGCCGTGTTGCGGCTTTCGTGGTCCGACATGCGGATCAGCTGGAAGTCGATCTGCAACGGCGTGGCGCCGATCAGCCGGGCGAACTGGTTTTCCGTCTGGATCTTCTTGGGCATCAGGTTCAGAAGCCCGATGCGCAGCGGGCGGATGTCCTGGGTCGCGGCCCGGCCCGGAGACATGACCATCACGCCTTCGTCCGAAAGGATGCGGTAGGCGGGAAGGTTCTCGTTCAGGGTGATGGGCATGGGTTCATTCCTTGCGGTCGATGGCGCGGGCGATCAGGGCGTCGAAATCCGCGGGGCTGCGGACCCCGGCGACCTCCTCGGCCAGGATGGTGACGCCGCGCCGCGCCATGGCTTCGTATCGCGGCTGGCGGTGCGCCAGGGCGCGGGCATAGGTCCAGCGGATGAAGTCGTCGGGGTTGACCTCGTTTTCTTCCAGGCCCTTTTCGACGCGATAGGCGATCCAGGCCTTTTCCAGGAATTCCGGCTGGTAATACATGGGCTTGGGCGCGCGGTCGAAGCGGCGCACCAGTTCGGCGGTATGGGCGTCCGATCCCTTGATCCAGACCATAAGCAGATCGCGCTCCAGCGCGGACAGCACCGGGTCGGCGGGGTCGTCGGGATCCACCACCTCGCAGATCGAGCCCCCGCTGTCGCAAACGAAATGCGGGATCGCGTAGATGTCGCGGGCGCGGTCCATGAAATGGCGGGTGTCCAGCAGCGCCGCGATTTCGGCCCGGCGGTGCTGGTTCTGGCGCAGGCAGTATTCGTCGAAAGGCAACCCCCCGCGGGACGGGCTGCCGGGCTTGCCCAGGTATGTGGACAAGGGTGCAAGGTTGTCGAAGGTGATGTTGCTGGCGACATAGATGCTGTCCGACAGCAGAAGCTCGCGCAGGAAGGGCACCTTCATCGCCTCGCGCTTGAAGTTGTCGGCGATGAACTCGCCCATGTAGCGGGTGCCGATGCGGTAATCGACCGAGTAGTGGAACCAGTCGCCCGCGTCGCGCAGCATGTTGGCCAGATAGGTCTTGCCCAGGCCCGACATCCCGAACAGGACAACGCGCTTGGCGCCCGTTCCCAACCATTCGCTGCCGCTGCCATAGATCATCGGGTGCCCCTTCGTTTCGGGCGCATAGGTAATGCGCGGGCCGCGGAAAGCAAAGGCCCCGCCGGGGCGGGGCCTTGCCGTTGTTGCGACGGTCCGGGTTCAGAAGCTGTAGCCGATGCGGACGCCGACGCCCCAGGCGTGATTGTCCTCCATCGTGGCGACGGTGGTCTTGTTGCCGGTTTCCCCGATGCCGAGGTCGGAACCGCCCAGCCGGGTGTAGTTGATGCCCGTGGTGATCCTGAGGTTGTCCATCGTGTAGATGGCCGCCAGCGTCACACCCTTGCGCCCGTTGGTGGGCGCCAGCGGCGAAACCGTGTCGCCTTCGCTGGGCTCATAGGTGAACGACAGAGAGCCGGACCAGTTCTCGGTGATCTTGCGGCCGACGCCCAGCGTATAGGTCGTGGTATCCTCGACCTCGACCAGCGGAACCGTTCCCCCAGTGGGCGTCGCGATCGGGAAGACCGCGTTGTCGACGATGAATTCGGACCATTTCACCCAGCGGATCGACCCGAACACCAACGTGTCCTCGGCCACCCCGGTTTGTCCTTCCAGGGTCCAGCTGCGCGGCGTCTTGACCGTATACTGCCCCGAAATCGTGTCCGTGATGCCGCCGGTCGCGGCAAGAATGACATCGCCGGTTTCGGTCATGTCGAAGTCGTGCTCGATGTCCGAGTTGTAGGTCAGCGACACGCGGCCGGCGATCTCCGGGATCTCGTAGGCCGCGCCAAGGACATAGCCCAGGCCCCATTCGTCGTCGATCTCGAGGTTGTAGGGCGGCGCGATCCTGCTGTACCCCGCCCCGTTCAGGGTCACGCGGCCATCGGCCTTCGAGGCGCGGATCCCGCCATGGATCGAAAAGTTGTTGTCGAACTTGTATCGCGCCAGCGCCGTCAGGGTGGTCGAATTGACCTCGACCCGCGTTCCGCCCAGAACCGGCGATCCTGCGGGCGCCAGCGGATAAAGGATGTCCGCCCCGAACGGCTGCTCCATGATGATGGCAGCCGACAGGTTGCCGGTGAACTGGTGCTTGTAGGCCAGCCCCAGGAAGCCATAGCCTTGCGCCACGTCGCCCGTGTCGAAGCCCGCGATGTCTGTTCCCTCGACTGTCGGATCCACGCCGCCGAAGCTCAATTCGGCAAAGTTTCCTTCCTCGAACAAAGCCGACAAGGACTGCGGCGCGCGTTCGATCCCGCCTGCAACGAGCGGGGATGCGGAGATCAGCAGAAGCGCACCGCCGGTCACGATTTTTTTCATAGGTTCCTCCCTTGGCAGTCATGCGACCGCTTGCCTCGCAACTTACCGCCGATGTTCTACGAATCAATTAAGAGCGCAACATGACGCGGCGTTCGCACGGAACGCGCGTCCCGCCCGTGGCATTGGGGCAACTTTCGGTTGTTCCGCCCCGCCGCCCCGGCGCAACAAAATCGCCCCTGCGCACTGGACAAACCCTGCTGCCCGTGAAAGGGGAAACTGCCAAACGAAATTGCCGCAAGGACACCCCCTATGCAGATTCGTGAGGCCCTCACCTTTGACGATGTGCTTCTGGTTCCCGCCGCATCCACGGTCATGCCCTCGACCGCCGACGTGACCACGCGCGTGACGCGCGCCATCGCCATGAACATCCCGCTTCTGTCCTCCGCCATGGACACGGTGACGGAAAGCCGCATGGCCATCGCCATGGCCCAGGCCGGCGGCATGGGCGTGATCCACCGCAACCTGACAACCGAGCAGCAGGCCGACGAGGTGCGCCGGGTCAAGCGGTTCGAGTCGGGCATCGTCTACAACCCCATCACCCTGCGTCCCGACCAGACCCTGGCCGATGCCAAGGCCTTCCAGGACCGCTACAACGTCACCGGCTTTCCGGTCGTGGACGAGATGGGCCGCGTCGTCGGCATCGTGACCAACCGCGACATGCGCTTCGCCAGCGACGACCGCACCCCCGTGCGGGCCATGATGTCGTCGGAAAACCTGGCGATCCTGCGCGAGCCCGCCGACCGGGCCGAGGCGATCAGCCTGATGAAGGCCCGCCGGATCGAGAAGCTGCTGGTCACGGACGCCCATGGCAAGCTGACCGGGCTGCTGACGCTGAAGGACACCGAGCAGTCGGTGCTGAACCCGCTGGCCTGCAAGGACGACCTGGGCCGGCTGAGGGTCGCAGCCGCATCCACCGTCGGCGACGAGGGGTTCGAGCGCAGCCAGGCCCTGATCGAGGCGGGCGTGGACATGGTGGTGATCGACACCGCCCACGGCCATTCGGCAGGCGTCGCCAAGGCGGTCGAGCGCGTCAAGATGTTCTCGAACGAGGTGCAGGTGGTCGCGGGCAACGTCGCCACCGCCGAGGCCACGCGGGCGCTGATCGACGCGGGCGCGGACGCGGTCAAGGTGGGCATCGGGCCGGGCTCGATCTGCACCACGCGGATCGTCGCGGGCGTGGGCGTGCCGCAGTTGACGGCGATCATGGACGCGGCAAGCGCGGCGGGCGACGTGCCGATCATCGCGGACGGGGGCATCAAGTTCTCGGGCGACTTCGCCAAGGCCATCGCGGCGGGCGCAAGCTGCGCCATGGTCGGCAGCGCCATCGCCGGGACGGATGAATCGCCCGGCGAGGTGATCCTGTACCAGGGCCGGTCGTTCAAGTCCTATCGCGGCATGGGCTCGCTTGGCGCCATGGCGCGGGGCTCGGCCGACCGCTATTTCCAGAAGGACGCCGCCACCGACAAGCTGGTGCCGGAAGGGATCGAGGGTCAGGTGCCCTACAAGGGCCCGGCGGGAACGGTGATCCACCAGCTTGTGGGCGGCTTGCGCGCCGCCATGGGCTATACCGGCTGCGCAACGGTCGCCGAAATGCGCCGCAACTGCCAGTTCGTGCGCATCACCGGCGCGGGGCTGAAGGAAAGCCATGTCCACGATGTGCAGATCACGCGGGAAAGCCCGAACTATCGGCTTGGATGATCGACGCGCTGTCGGATTTCGATGTTGGTGTCCGACCGATGCCTCGGGCATTGGACATTGAAGATTTACGGCAACGTCGGCACCCGCGACTGATGCATATTGATGCTGAACCAAAGAGGATTGCCGATTTACCGATGCAGTCGCGACGGCCCACCCGCCGGTAGGGGGCGGACGGAGGCCTCCGCCGGCGCGTCCCGAAGCTCGTCGCGCTGGATGATGTCGGCATTGACGAAAGAACCGGCTAATCTTGGGGCGACGCGGGTCTGATACAAGGTCGATTTGCCGCCGCCATCTGGGCCGGCAAGCAGGACAAGGGTCGGTCTCATGCGGCGGAATTGTCCCGGGCGTGGATCAGATTGCCGCCTGCATCCAGCCCGACGCCCTGGCCAAGCGCCTGGCGTTCCGCAAAGAAGGACATCCCGGTGTCCGAAGGCTGGCCCATCGTCCCGGTGAAGGCGTCCAGCCATGCCGCTTCTTCATCCTCGCTCAGCCGGGCCGTGTCGAGCTTGCCTTCAAGGGCTGCGGTGATGCGGGCATGATCGAACCGGCCCGAATGTCCGATCGCCCGGCCGATCCTGAGCCGATGCGTGATCTGCCCGGCCACGGACCGGCTGTGCAGGTCCGTCTCGCGGCGGGCCAGAGCCATGATGTCGTCGGCAGGTTTCAAGGATCGACCCATCGCCACCTGCCGCGCTGATCCATAAGGTGGCAAAAGGCAACCTTGGCATCAAGGCTTTGATGTGTCGGCAGGGCGATCGGTCTTCCGCGGCCTTGCGGTGAGACATGAGCCGCGCGCTGGCGTGGGTGATGTTCGGAACACGGCAAAGCTTTTGGCTGCTGATACCCTTCTTGCCGGACACCATCAGGTGAACAGCTTGCAGCCACGTGCGCCGGGAAACGCGGCTTTCCGCAAAGATCGTGCCGATCCGCAGGGTGAACCGCTTGCGGCATTCCGCGCGCATCTTGAAGCCGTGACGCTCACGCCTTTCGGGTTCTTTCTGAACGGCTTGCAGCGAACGCCAATGAGGTCGTCGACATCGCCGCAGTTTTCACGGTGCGGGCAGACGGGACCATCTGGCGCGAACGCAGCGGCTTCGTCAGGCAAGGTCTGAACAGGGCGGCTTTGGTGACTTTCTCGACTCCATGCTCCCGATGCAGCATCGGGGTTGGGTGCGTGGGATGAACGCTGGCTGCAAGCAAGACGGCAAGGCCAGGCGTCCTGCGGCGCCGCCGAAGCGAAAAGGCCGGTCCCGGGACCGGCCTTTTTCCTTATTCCTCGTCGTTGTCGGCGACATCCGCGATGTCGTCCAGCGACACGTCGCCGTCGTCATCGTCTTCCTCCAGCAGATCGTCGTCCAGTTCGCCGGCATCCTCGCCCAGATCCTCGTCGTCGTCGACCAGGTCATCGTCGTCGCGGACGGCGGTCTTCTCGGTGACAAGCGTCTTCCCGCGCGAGTCGGTCAGGCTTTCCAGCGTGAACGTGTTCCCGCAGGCGGGGCAGGTCATCGGATTGGCGCGCAGATCATAAAAGCGCGTCGCGCAGTGCGGGCACAGGCGTTTCGTGCCCCATTCCTCTTTGGGCATGGCATTCTCCTTCCGCCGCGTTTAGGAAATCGGTGGACCCCCTGCCACAGGTGCCGGGGGGTGTCAAAGGCTTTTCTGACAGGGACCGCGGGGCAGGGCAAGGGCAGGCGGATGGCCGAGGCGTTCATCATCGGCAACGGGATGCGGATCACCTGCCGGCGGTCGGCGCGGGCGCGGCGGATGGTCCTGCGGGTGCCGCGCGACGGCGGGCCGTTGGTGCTGACGCTGCCCGCCCATGTGGCGCTGTCCGACGGCGCGGCCTTTGCGGAATCGAAGGCGCGCTGGCTGTTGCAGGCGGCAGAACGGCGGCCCGCGCCCAGCATCGTCCGCCACGGGGCCGCCCTGCCGGTGGCGGGGGTGCCGCTGGTGCTGGCGCCCGCCGCTGTTCGCGCCGCCGCGATTGCGGGCGATGCCCTGCTGCTGCCCGCCGGCCGTCCGGCGGGTCCGGTGGCGCAGGCATTCCTGAAACACCGGGCCATGCAGCAGTTGCGCGCCGCCTGCGACCGCCATGCGGCGGCGCTTGGCCGCCCGTATCGCGCCATCGTGCTGCGCGACACGCGGTCCCGTTGGGGCAGTTGCACCTCGGACGGGAGGCTGATGTTTTCCTGGCGGCTGGCGATGGCCCCGCCCGCCGTGCTGGACTATGTCGCGGCGCACGAGGTGGCGCATCTGCGCCACATGGACCATTCGCCGCGCTTCTGGGCGGCCGTGGCGGGGCTGATGCCCGGCTATGCGCGCCACCGCGATTGGCTGCGGCGGCACGGGTCTGATCTGATGGTCTGGCAGTTCCGCGATCCGGCGGGGGATTGACGAAGGCGGATTTTGTGATCACAAGCGGGCCATGAACGCGTCCGCCCGTCCCACCGACCCGTCCGCCCATGAAAAGCTGTACCGCAACCTGCGCAGCCGGATCATGCTGGGCGAGCTGCCGCCCGGCAAGGCGCTGACCCTGCGCGGCATCGCCCGCGAATACCACCTGTCCATGACCCCCGCGCGCGAGGCGGTGCGCCGCCTGGTGGCGGAGGGCGCGCTGACCTTGTCGGCATCCGGGCGCGTGACCACGCCCGCGCTGTCGGACGACCGGATCGAGGAACTGGCCGCCCTGCGCGCCCTGATCGAGCCGGAACTGGCCGCCCGCGCGCTGCCGCGCGCGCATTTCGCGCTGATCGACCGGCTGGCGCAGATGAATGCCCGCATCGCCGACGCGGTGGAAAATCATGATGCGGTGGGCTATATCCGCTGCAACCTGGAATTTCACCGGATGCTGTATCTGCGCGCGCAAGCGCCCGCGATGCTGGCGATGCTGGAAACCATCTGGCTGCAACTTGGGCCGACCATGCGCGCGCTTTACGGCCGGGTGAAGCGGAACGAGCCGCCGCGCCACCACCGCATGATCCTGGCCGCGCTGCGGGCGGGTGACGAACCCGCCCTGCGGCTGGCGGTGCGCGCCGATGTCACGCACGGGCTGCGGCATTTGACCTCGGGATGAGAACGGCGAGGGCCATCGCCTTCGCCGCCGCGTGACCGCGCCACCCGCGTCGCCGGGTCGGGCCGCACCGTCTCTGATGGTGCCCGGTCAGGCGGGCGGGCAAACGCTGGTCGCGTATCCTTGTCCCGCCCGGCAGGCCGGTTCAGGTTCGAGCCAAGTCAGCCCCGCCTCATCTGCGGCAGGCCCATGCCGCCAAAGCCCAGCGTCGGGATCTCGGACGGGATGACGCGGGTGTATTTCGTGCCCTCGATCGACGCCCCCGCCATCAGCCCCGCCTGGCCGAAGATCATCGCCACGACCGGCAGTTGCGCGGTGATCGTGTCCGCGCCAAGCGCCATGCCCCCCTGCGGGATCGCATAAAAGGCGTTGGCCCCCGCCAGCCAGCCGGGCGAGGCCCGGAACGAGGCCAGCGCCGCGTCCGTCTGGAAGATCAGCACATGCGCATATTGCTGCGCGCCCGCCTGAAAGCCGACGGTCGCGCGGGTGGCGGAATAGTAATCCACCGTCGCCCCGCCGATCCGCAGCGCGCCCTGCCCGTAGGCGCCGCCGACGCCAAGCGCGGCCTCGGTCATCAGCGGCATGTACAGAACGCCGCGCGCGTTCTGCACCAGGGCCTGCGCCGAGGGATAGTTCTGGACCAGATAGTTGTGCGTCGCGTCCACGCGCGCGTCCAGTTGCGCCGCCGCGTTCGTGCCGACGGCATTGCTGCACCCCGCCAGGGCCAGGGCGGCGGTGCCCGCCGCGCCCTTCAGCACCATGCGACGGCCCATCTTGGCCTGGAAATCTCTGCTCATCACGTGCCCCGCTGTGTCGCGCCGGATGATCCGGCATTTTGGCGCGGATGCTAGAAGATTTCCGGCGGCCTGTCACCCGTCCCGCAGGGGCGCACGCGGCGGACCGCCGGGCGGTCAGGCGCGCGCCGCGATCGCCTCGGCCACCAGGGGCGCGAAATAGGTGAGGATCCCGTCGCAGCCCGCCCGGCGGAAGCACAAGAGGCTTTCGAACATCGCATCGCGCGACAGCCAGCCGTTGCGGATGGCGCCTTCCAGCATCGCGTATTCGCCGCTGACCTGATAGGCGAAGGTCGGCGCGCCGAACTGGTCCTTCACGGCCCGGCAGATGTCCAGATAGGGCAGGCCGGGCTTGACCATCACCATGTCCGCGCCTTCGGCCAGATCGCGGGCCACGCAGCGGATCGCCTCGCCCCGGTTCGCGGGGTTGACCTGATAGGTCTTCTTGTCGCCCACCAGCCGCCCCGAGGCGCCCACGGCATCCCGGAACGGGCCATAGAACGAGGACGCGAACTTGGCCGCATAGGACAGGATCGCCACATGCTTGTGGCCTGCCCGTTCCAGCGCCCCCCGCAGCGCGCCGATGCGCCCGTCCATCATGTCCGAAGGACCGAGGATGTCCGCCCCGCTGTCCGCCTGGACCAGCGCCATGCGGACCAGCGCCTCGACGGTTTCGTCGTTCAGGATCTCGCCGTTCACGACGATGCCGTCGTGGCCGTTGGCGTTGTATGGATCCAGCGCGATGTCCGTCATCACCGCCAGATCCGGCACGGTTTCCTTGACGGCGCGGATGGCGCGGTTGCCGATGTTGTCGGGATCCCAAGCCCGCTCGCAGGTTTCCGTCTTAAGATCCCCGTCGGAATGGGGAAAGATGCAGAGGGCCGGGATGTTCAGCCGGGCCGCCCGTTCCGCCGCCCGCCGCGCCCCGTCCAGCGTCAGCCGTTCCACCCCGGGCATCGAGGACACCTCGCCCTCGGCCCCCGCGACCTCGCTCACGAAGATCGGCCAGATCAGGTTCGCGGGCGTCACGTCGCATTCCGACACCATCGCGCGGATCGCGGGGGTGCGGCGCAAGCGGCGCAGGCGCGAGGCGGGAAAAGGGGCGATGATCGGCGTCGGCATGGCGGGCTTCCTTTCCGGGGTGCGAGACGGCTTTTCCTTCGGCAACAGCCGTTCTAAGGTCGCCCGCGACCAAGGACAAGGAAGCCCGCGTGCCTCAATTCGACAGCCTGATCGGCTTTCTGGACAGCCGGTCCTTTGGCACGATCTGGTACTGGCTCGTGGTGATCGGCACTTGGTCCCTGACCGGCCGCAGCGTGATCGGCGTGCCCACCGAGATCGTCAGCCGCGCCCGCATGGCCGTGCAGGCGGACGAAGGCGACTCCCCGACCGTGCTGCACCTGCTGGACTGGCTGTCCCTTGTGCTGCCGCGCTGGCGGCTCAGCGCGCCCGAGGGCGTGGCGTTTCTGGCGCTGACGGGCTTTGCGCTGACCTCGCTGGCGATCATGGGCATCGGCTATGCGCTGGAACTGGCCCTGGCCTCGTTCCTGCTGCTGTTTCCCTTGGCGATGCTGTTCTGGATGCGCGTGGCCCTGGCCCGCCGCCTGATGCCGCTGCTGGAAGCGGCCGAGCGGGGCGCGCGCCCGATCCCCGAGGCGGCGGCCGAGGCGGTCCGGCGCATGGTGATCCACCGGCGGCTGGTCACGGCCCTGTCCATGGCGGCGGTCGCCGTCACCGCGCTGTGGGGGGCGCTGTGGTCGGTGATCCATCCCTATGGCTTCTGAACTTGACTCCGCCGCCGGGGGCTTTACCTCACGCTCATGGCCGAACATCTGATCCTTTCCGGCGCGCCCGAAGGCTATGACGCCGCCCTGATCGCGCGCGAGGCCGCGCGCGGCGCGCCCGTCATCCACATCGCCCGCGACGACCGCCGCATGGCCGCCATGCGCGCGGCCCTGGCGTTCTTCGCGCCGGATCTTGCCGTGCTGGATTTCCCGGCCTGGGACACGACGCCTTACGATCGCGTCTCGCCCTCGTCCGACATCCAGGCGGCGCGGATGGCCACGCTTGCGGGACTGGCGCAGGGGGCAGTCAAGGGGCCCTTCGTGCTGCTGACCACGCTGAACGCGGTTCTGCAACGGGTGCCCGCGCGCGCGGTCGTGCAGGGCGCCAGCTTCATCGCCCGCGTGGGCGACCGCATCGACGAGGGGGCGCTGCGCGACTTTCTGGTGCGCATGGGCTTCACGCAATCGCCCACGGTGACCGAACCCGGCGACTATGCCGTGCGCGGCGGCATCATCGACATCTTTTCGCCGGGCGAATCCGGTCCGGTGCGGCTGGATCTGTTCGGCGACGTGCTGGACGGCGCGCGCCGGTTCGACGCCGAGACGCAGCGCACCACGGAAAAGCTGTCCCGGATCGAGCTTGCGCCGATGTCCGAGGTGATCCTGGATCAGGACGCGATCACCCGGTTCCGCCAGAACTATCGCGCCGAATACGGCGGGGGCACGAACGACCCGCTTTATGAAAGCGTCAGCGCGGGACGCAAGACGGCGGGGATGGAGCATTGGCTGCCCTGGTTCCACGACCGGATGGAAAGCCTGTTCGACTATCTGCCCGGCGCGGCGGTCGCGCTGGACGACCACGTGGGCCAGGTGATCGACGCCCGGCGCGGCATGATCGACGAACAGTTCGGCGCGCGAAAGGCCGCCATGGCCGCGAAGGGGCGCAGCGACACGGTTTACAAGCCCGTGCCGCCCGAAGCGATGTTCCCGACCGAGGCCGAGTGGACCGGCTGGCTGTCACGCCACCGGGTGCTGCGCTTGTCGGTCCTGCCGCAGCCGCCGGGGCCGGGGGTGCTGGACGCGGGCGGCCGCGCGGGGCGCAATTTCGCGCCCGAACGCCAGGCCGAAGGCGTCAACCTGTTCAAGGCTTTGGCCGATCATGTGAAGGCTCTTTCCAGGGATTGCCGGGTGATCGTCGCGTCCTTCTCGGACGGTGCGCGGGAACGCCTGTCGGGACTGCTGGCCGACGAAGGCCTGGCGGGCGCCAAGCCCATCGGCGACATCCGAGACCTGCCCGACAAGCCCGGCGTGGTCGGCCTTGCCGTCTGGCCGCTGGACGAGGGCTTCGTGGCCGACGGACAGGCGCTTGGCAAGCTGGCGGTGATTTCCGAACAGGACGTGCTGGGCGACCGGCTGATCCGCGGCGCGAAAAAACGCCGCAAGGCCGACAACTTCCTGAAGGACACCACCAGCCTGACCCCGGGCGATCTGGTCGTGCATGTCGAACACGGCATCGGACGCTATACCGGGCTGGAAACGATCAAGGCCGCGGGCGTTCCCCACGACTGCGTGGCGCTGGAATACGCGGGCGGCGACCGTCTTTACCTGCCGGTCGAGAACATCGAACTGCTGTCCCGCTACGGCCACGAGGAAGGGCTGCTGGACCGGCTTGGCGGCGGGGCGTGGCAGGCCCGGAAAGCGCGCCTCAAGGAACGCATCAAGCTGATCGCCGACAAGCTGATGCGGGTGGCCGCCGAACGCCTGCTGCGCGCCGCGCCCGTGCTGGAACCCGACGATCACGACTGGCAGGCCTTCGCCGCCCGCTTTCCCTACAGCGAAACCGAGGACCAGCTGTCCGCGATCGAGGACGTGACCGAGGATCTGGCGGCTGGCCGCCCCATGGACCGCCTGATCGTGGGCGACGTGGGCTTCGGCAAGACCGAGGTCGCGATGCGCGCGGCCTTTATCGCCGCCAGCCAGGGAATGCAGGTCGCGGTCGTGGCGCCCACGACGCTGCTGGCCCGCCAGCATTTCAAGACCTTCGCCGAACGCTTCCGGGGCACCGCGATCTGCGTTCGCCCCTTGTCGCGCTTCGTGTCCGCCAAGGACGCCGCGAAAACGCGGGAAGGGCTGGCGGACGGAACCGTCGATGTCGTCGTCGGCACCCATGCGGTGCTGGCCAAGGGCGTGCGCTTCAAGAACCTCGGCCTGCTGATCATCGACGAGGAGCAGCATTTCGGCGTCGCCCACAAGGAACGGCTCAAGGAACTGCGCAGCGACATCCACGTCCTGACCCTGACCGCCACGCCCATCCCGCGCACGCTGCAACTGTCGTTGACCGGGGTGCGCGACCTGTCGGTGATCGGCACGCCGCCGGTGGACCGCCTGTCGATCCGCACCTATGTCAGCGAATTCGACAGCGTGACCGTGCGCGAGGCCCTGCTGCGCGAGAAGTATCGCGGCGGACAAAGCTTTTTTGTCGTTCCGCGCCTGGCCGACCTGCCCGAGGTCGAGCATTGGCTGCGGGAAAACATGCCCGAGGTCAGCTATATCGTGGCCCACGGCCAGCTTGCGGCGGGCGATCTGGACGGGCGGATGAACGCCTTCTACGACGGCAGCCACGACGTGCTGCTGGCGACCACCATCGTGGAAAGCGGGTTGGACATCCCCACCGCCAACACCATGATCGTCTGGCGCGCCGACATGTTCGGCCTGGCGCAGTTGTACCAGATCCGGGGCAGGGTGGGCCGGTCCAAGACGCGGGCCTATTGCTATCTGACCACCAAGCCGCGCCAGCCGCTGACCCCCCAGGCCATGCGGCGGCTGAAGTTCCTGGGGTCCATCGACGGGCTTGGCGCGGGCTTCAATCTCGCATCCCAGGATCTGGATCTGCGCGGCGCGGGCAACCTGCTGGGAGAGGAGCAGTCGGGCCATATCAAGGAGGTCGGCTTCGAACTTTACCAGCAGATGCTGGAGGAAACCATCGCCAAGCTGAAGTCGGGCGAGATCGAGGGCACGCCCGAGGACGAATGGGCGCCGCAACTGAACCTGGGCGTGCCGGTCACGATCCCGGAAAGCTATATCCCCGATCTGGACGTGCGCCTCGGGCTTTATCGCCGCCTGTCCGGCCTGACCACCAAGGTCGAGCTTGAAGGCTTCGCCGCCGAACTGATCGACCGCTTCGGCCCCCTGCCGCGAGAGGTCAACACCCTCCTGCTGGTCACCCGCATCAAGGCGATGGCCAAGCGGGCGAACATCGCGCGTCTGGATGCCGGACCGAAGGGGGCGACCGTCCAGTTCCACATGGACAAGTTCCCGAACCCCGCCGGTCTGGTAGAATTCCTGACCGAACAGGGCGGCAAGGCCAAGATCACCGACAACAGGATCTTCGTGCCGCGCGACTGGAAATCCGACGCCGACCGCATCAAGGGCGCCTTTGCCGTCGCGCGCGATCTGGCGGCCAAGGCCAAGGCCGCGAAGTGATCCGCTTCGACGCAGGGCCGCTGCCCGGCGGCACCCTGTTCGCGGACCCGCTGGACCTGATCCGCGCCGACAACCCCGAGGACGCCGAGCAGGCCCTGGCGCGGATCGAGGCCGCCCGTTCGGCGGGCCGCTGGCTTGCGGGCTATCTGTCCTATGAACTGGGCTATGCGCTGGCGCCGCGGCTGCGGCGGCTGATGCCAGCGGCGCGCGAGGTGCCGCTGATCCTGATGGGCGTCTTCGACGCGCCCCGTCCCGCGCCTCCCTTGCCTGATCATGCGGGCGTCGTCATCGGCCCGGCCCGTCCGCTTTGGACGCGCGACCGCTATGACCGGGCGATCCAGGCGGTGCATCGCTATATCGCGGCGGGGGATACCTACCAGATCAACCTGACCTTCCCGATGGAGGCCGACGTCGCGGGCGACCCGCTTGCCGTCCATGCGGCCCTGGCCGCGCGCCAGCCGGTGGGCGAGGGGGCCTTTGTCGCCCTGGACGGCCCGGCGGTGCTGTCGCGCAGCCCGGAGCTGTTCTTCGCGGTCGATGAAACCGGCCGCATCGCGACGCGCCCGATGAAGGGCACGGCCCCGCGCGGCCGGACGCCCAAGGCGGATGCCGCAGCGGCCGAGACGCTGGCCGCGTCCCCCAAGGACCGGGCCGAGAACCTGATGATCGTGGATTTGCTGCGCAACGACATCAGCCATGTCTGCGTGCCGGGCTCGGTCCATGTGCCGCGGCTGTTCCAGGTCGAGGCCTATGCGACGGTTCACCAGATGACCTCGACCGTCGAAGGCCGGCTTGCCCCCGGCACGCGCCTGACAGACATCCTGCGGGCGCTGTTTCCCTGCGGCTCGATCACCGGCGCGCCCAAGATCCGCGCCATGGAGATCATCGCCGAGTTGGAGGGGGCGGCCCGCGGCGTTTATTGCGGCGCCATCGGCTGGGCGGATCCGGCGGGGCCGATGCGGTTCTCGGTCGCGATCAGGTCGCCGGTCATGGTTGCGCCGGACCGGCTGCGGCTGAACGTCGGCGGCGGCATCACCCATGACAGCCGCGCCGGATCGGAATGGGAGGAGGCGCTGTGCAAGGCCGCATTTCTGGACCTGTCCCCGAGGGGCTGACCGTCTTTGAAACCATGCGCGGCGAGACGGACGGCCGCATTGCGCTGTGGCCGCTGCATCTCGACCGGCTGCGGCGGGATTGCGCGGCGGTGGGGTTTCCCCTGGACGAGGCGCAGGTGGAGGCCGCCTTGGCCGGTCTGCCGCGCGGGCGGGTCTTGCGCATAAGGCTGACGGTGGATGCGGCGGGGGCGGTCGGCGCCACGCATCAGCCTTTGCCGCCCGATCCGGGTTTCTGGCGGGTGGCGATCTCGTCCCTGCGGCTGGACAGCGCCGATCCCTGGCTGCGCGTCAAGACCTCGCACCGGCCGGTCTATGACGCGGCCCGCGCCGCGCTGCCGGACGGCATCGACGAGGCGATCCTGCTGAACGAGCGCGGGGAGATCTGCGAGGGAACCATCACCAGCCTGTTCCTGCGGCGGGGGAGCCGGTTCGCGACGCCGCCGCTGGCCTGCGGGCTGCTGCCTGGCGTGTTGCGCAGGTCGCTGATCGAAGCAGGCGAGGCGCGGGAAGCGCGGCTTCTGCCAAGCGACCTGGAAGCTGGGAATCTGTTCATGGGCAACGCCCTGCGCGGCCTGATCCCGGCGCGGCTGGTCCCCCCCGACTGAGCGGGCTGGCGTTCCCGCCCCCATCGACGGGGCCGGAACGCTGTGCCTTCGGCACGCCACCTTTCCACCAACGAAGGCGCCGCTGCGCTGGTTGCCTGCAAGCAGCCTTGCAAGGAGGGATACAAGCCCATCGCTGGGCAAAGAAAAGCCCCGCCGCGGCAGAGCCGGGCGGGGCTTCAAGGTCATGTCCGGCGATCAATCCGCCGTCAGCAGCGGCGTCTTGGACTTGCCGATGCGGGGGGCGTCGGGGCCGGTGATGTCGAAGACGGGCTTGTCGTCCTCGATCTTCACGCGGACCACGCCGCCCTTGGTCAGCCGGCCGAACAGCAGTTCCTCGGCCAGCGGCTTCTTGATGTTTTCCTGGATCACGCGGCCCAGGGGGCGGGCGCCCATCTTGTCGTCGTAACCCTTTTCGGCCAGCCAGTCGGCGGCTTCGGGGGTCAGCTCGATATGGACGTTGCGGTCCATCAGCTGCGCTTCCAGTTGCAGCACGAACTTCTCGACCACATGGACCACCACGTCGCGCGACAGCGCGGCAAAGCTGATGATCGCGTCCAGGCGGTTGCGGAACTCGGGCGTGAAGGTCCGCTCGATGGCGGCGGTATCCTCGCCCTCGCGCTTGTCGCGGCCAAAGCCGATCGCGGCCTTCTGCATGTCGGAGGCGCCCGCGTTCGAGGTCATGATCAGGATCACGTTGCGGAAATCGACCTGCCGACCGTTGTGATCGGTGAGCTTCCCGTGGTCCATCACCTGCAACAGGATGTTGTAGACATCCGGATGCGCCTTCTCGATCTCGTCCAAGAGCAGCACGCAATGGGGATGCTGGTCCACGCCGTCGGTCAGCATGCCCCCCTGGTCAAAGCCGACATAGCCCGGAGGCGCGCCGATCAGGCGGGAAACCGCGTGCTTCTCCATGTATTCCGACATGTCGAAGCGCAGCAGTTCGACGCCCAGGGTCGAGGCCAGCTGCTTCGCGACCTCGGTCTTGCCGACGCCCGTAGGTCCGGCGAACAGGTAGTTGCCGATGGGCTTTTCGGGTTCGCGCAGGCCAGCCCGCGCCAGCTTGATGGCCGAGGACAGCGCGGTGATCGCGGCGTCCTGGCCGAAGACCACGCGCTTGAGCGTCGCTTCCAGGTCGCGCAGAACCTCGGCATCGTCCTTGCTGACGTTCTTGGGCGGAATGCGGGCGATCTTGGCCACCACGGCCTCGATCTCTTTGGGCGAGATGGTCTTGCGGCGCTTGCTTTCGCTGACAAGGTGCTGGGCGGCCCCCGCCTCGTCGATCACGTCGATGGCGCTGTCGGGCAGCTTGCGGTCGTTGATGTAGCGGCTGGCCAGTTCCACCGCCGACTTGATCGCCTCGTTGGTATAGCGCAGGTCGTGGTGCTTTTCGAACGAAGGCTTCAGCCCCATCAGGATCTTGATGGTGTCGGCCACCGACGGCTCGTTCACGTCGATCTTCTGGAAACGGCGGCTCAGCGCGCGGTCCTTTTCGAAGTGCTGGCGGAACTCCTTGTAGGTCGTGGACCCCATGCAGCGCAGCTTGCCGCCCGACAGCGCGGGTTTCAGCAGGTTGGACGCATCCATCGCCCCGCCCGAGGTCGCGCCCGCGCCGATCACCGTATGGATCTCGTCGATGAACAGGATCGCGTCGGGATGGTTCTCAAGCTCCTTCACCACGGCCTTCAGCCGTTCCTCGAAATCGCCGCGATAGCGGGTGCCCGCAAGAAGCGCGCCCATGTCCAGCGAGAAGATCGTGGCGCCCGCCAGCACGTCCGGGGTTTCCCCCCGCGTGATTTTAAGGGCCAGACCCTCGGCGATGGCGGTCTTGCCCACGCCGGGATCGCCCACCAGCAAGGGGTTGTTCTTGCGGCGGCGGCACAAAACCTGGACCGCGCGCTCGACCTCGGCCTCGCGGCCGATCAGCGGGTCCACGTCCCCCTTTTTCGATTTGGCGTTCAGATCGACGCAATACTTGCCGAGCGCGGTCTCGTCCTTGGCCTCGGGCGCGGCCTCGGCCTGCTTTTGTTCGGGTTCGTCGGATCCGACGACCTTGCGGTTCTCGTTGAAGGACGGGTTCTTCGCCACGCCATGCGCGATGAAGTTGACCGCGTCGTAGCGGGTCATGTCCATCTCTTGCAGGAAGAAGGCGGCGTTGGATTCGCGTTCGGCAAAGATCGCGACCAGCACGTTGGCGCCCGTCACCTCTTGCCGGCCAGAGCTTTGGACATGGATCGCGGCGCGCTGGATCACCCGCTGGAAGGCGGCGGTCGGCACGGCCTCGGACCCCTCGACATCGGTGATCAGCGTCGAAAGATCGTCCTCGATGAAGTCGACAAGCAGCTTGCGCAGCTCATCCAGATCGACATTGCAGGCCCGCATCACCTTGACCGCGTCCGGTTCCTCGGTCAGGGCCAGCAGCAGGTGTTCGAGCGTGGCAAGCTCGTGTCGATGTTCGTTTGCCAGGGCAAGCGCCTGGTGAATGGCCTGTTCCAGGGAAGTCGAGAAACTTGGCACGGTCGTCTCCTGTCCAGTCGACTGGCGGTATAGGCATATCTTGTACCCACCTGCCCAGACTGTCACGATACAGTTAAGATTTGGTGGAATTCGCCCGGCATCAAGTGCTTTTTCACGCGGATGCCACGATTTTCCCACGGTTGAGGCAGATGTGATGCGCCGCCCGGCGAATTTCAAGCGCGGTCCCCGGACCGGCGCTTTTCGCTTGTCCTCAGAAGGCGTCCTTCATCGCCCTCAACCGGGCGAACACCTCGGCGTCCGGGGCGTTTTCCATGCCCAGCGACGGTCGCAGCGCCGCAACCCGCAGAAACGGATTGGTGCCGCGTTCCAGCGCCAGCGGGGCGGGCGCGCAGGGCTGGCGCGCCGCCTGCACCGTCTCCAGACGGTCGCGCAGCGCCTGGTTGCCGGGATCGACCGACAGCGCAAAGGCGCCGTTGCCCGCGCAATAGTCGTGGCCCGAGCAGATGAGCGTGTCCGGGGGCAGGGCGTTCAGCCGGGACAGGCTGTCCCACATCATCGCGGCCGTGCCCTCGAACAGGCGGCCGCAGCCGAGCGCCATCAGGCTGTCGGCGGTGAAGGCAAGGCCCGATCCGGGGAAGTGAAAGGCGACGTGGCCGATGGTGTGGCCGGGCACGTCGATGATCTCGACCGGCTCGCCCAGAACCTCCAGCGGCTCGCCGGGGCTGACGCGCAGATCTAGCGGCGGCAGGCGATGGGCGTCCGCCGCCGCGCCGATGACCATAGCCCCGGTTTCGCCTACGATCTGGGCCACGCCGTCGGTGTGGTCGGCGTGGTGATGGGTCAGCAGGATCGCCGACAGGGTCCAGTCCCGCGCCGATAGCTCGCGCAGGATGGGCGCGGCCTCGGGCGCGTCGATCAGGACCGTGCCCTCGTCGCCGTGCAGCAGATAGGCATAGTTGTCCTTGAGGCAGCGCAGCGTGACCAGTTCCAGCGGCATTGGCAAAGTCCCTTTCCTGTGATGAGGTCGAGCCTGTCAAAAGCCGGGCCGGGGCGCAATGCACCACGATATCGCGGATCTCCGCAGCTTCTACTACCAGCGCGCGCTTGGGCGCGTGGTGCAGCGCATCCTGCGCGACCGGCTGGTGACGCGATGGCCGCCCGCAGGCTGCACCGGCATGAACGTGGCGGGCTTCGGATTCGCCGCCCCGATGCTGAGGCCCTATCTGCACATCGCCCGGCGCGTCACGGCCCTGATGCCGGGGCCGCAGGGCGTGATGGCCTGGCCGGCGGGGATGCCCAACCACAGCGTCCTGTGCGACGAGACCGCCTGGCCGCTGGAAACCGGCAGCGTGGACCGGCTGGTGATGCTGCACGGGCTGGAAACCAGCGACGACCCGGCGGCCCTGCTGGCCGAGGCCTGGCGGGTGCTTGGTCCCGGCGGGCGGATGATGGTGATGGTGCCGAACCGCGCGGGGCTGTGGGCGGCGTCCGACCGCACCCCCTTCGGTTTCGGCCGCAGCTACACCACCGGTCAGATCGAGACGCAGGCGCGCCGCGCGGGCTTTGTGCCGGACTGGCACGGATCGGCCGTCTACATCCCGCCCTCGGACCGGCGCTTCTGGCTGGGCAGCGCGCAGATGTGGGAACGCACGGGCGCGCGCATCAGCCGGGTGCTGATCGCGGGCGTCGTGCTGATCGAGCTGTTCAAGCAGGTCCGCGCCCCCTTGGGCCCCGAACTGCGCGTCCATGTGCCGAGCCCCTTGGAAATCCTGGACGGCGTGGTCAGGCCGCGTCCGACCCGCGCGCCTGCGGGGCAGAACTTGCAGCATCTGCAAGAAAACCCCGCGGCGGACGCCCGAATCGGCCCCGACCTGTCCATAAGGTGATCTGCCGCACCGCAGCGAAACCGCCTATACGGAGGCTGTACCTGGTAGCCTATTGGTGACAAGTCGTCCGTTTCGCCGAACCCGACTTCGTGCCGAAGCGGAAAATACCCGTCTTGTTTCGTGGCGAGTAGCGCCCGGCGTGCCTCGCCAACCGCAAGGTTGGAGGGTCGCGCCGGGTTGTTCCCGCTGTCCATGCCGCACCTGCGAAGAAACCGTCCCGCTCCGGGTGTTCCTGGGTCCGGCGGCGGGTTGCCGCCGGTGCAGGATGCCTGCGGGATGCCTGCGGGATCCGAAGGTCGCAATCCTTCTCATTTCCGCGCGCTAGCCAGTTGCCCGGGCCGATTTCACCTGCTAGAGACGCCGCAGATTTCATAACGGCCCGTTGAAGGCCGTGCGAATGCGACCCGCACCCCGCGACAGACCGGACAAAAGCCCGGCCCGCCGGCGGGGTTTGCGCAAACCGTAAAGGATGACCGTGGCCAACTCTGTTTCCATGTCCCAGAGCATCGCCGGGCGCTATGCGCAGGCCGTCTTCGACATCGCCAGGGAGGAAGGGGGGCTGGACGCGCTGGCCCAGCAGACTGCCGATCTGCGCGCGGCGCTGGACGACAGCGCGGATCTGCGCGCCCTGATCTCCTCGCCCATCTACACCCGCGACCAGCAGTCCGCCGCCATTGCGGCGCTGTCGGAGCGCATGGGCTTTTCGCCCGTGCTGGCCAACACCCTGCAACTGATGGCCAGGAACCGCCGGCTGTTCGTGCTGCCGCAACTGGTGCGCCAGTTGCAGGCGCTGATCGCCGAGGAACGCGGCGAGGTGACGGCCGACGTGACCAGCGCCGTCGCGCTGACCGACGATCAGCAGGCCCGTCTGCGCGACACCCTGGCGCAGAAGTCGGGCAAGATCGTCAAACTGAACACGCGCGTCGATGAAAGCCTCATCGGCGGCATGATCGTCAAGCTGGGCTCGCAGATGATCGACAGCTCGATCCGCTCGAAGCTCGCTTCCCTCCAGAATGCTATGAAAGAGGTCGGATAATGGGAATCCAGGCTGCCGAGATTTCGGCCATCCTCAAGGATCAGATCAGGAATTTCGGCCAGGAGGCCGAGGTGGCCGAGGTCGGGCAGGTGCTGTCCGTCGGCGACGGCATCGCCCGCGTCTACGGCCTGGACAAGGTGCAGGCCGGCGAGATGGTGGAGTTCCCCGGCGGCGTTCGGGGCATGGTGCTGAACCTTGAAACCGACAACGTCGGCATCGTGATCTTCGGCGACGACCGGTCGATCCGCGAAGGCGACACCGTCAAGCGCACCCGTTCGATCGTGGACGTGCCGGTCGGCAAGGGCCTTTTGGGCCGCGTCGTGGACGCGCTTGGCAACCCCATCGACGGCAAGGGCCCCATCGACGCGACCGAGCGCCGGATCGCCGACGTGAAGGCCCCGGGCATCATGCCGCGCAAGTCGGTGCACGAGCCGATGGCGACCGGCCTCAAGGCCGTGGACGCGATGATCCCGGTGGGCCGCGGCCAGCGCGAGCTGATCATCGGCGACCGCCAGACCGGCAAGACCGCCATCGCGCTGGACACCATCCTGAACCAGCTGAACTACAACGGCCGCGAAGACGACGGCATGAAGACGCTGCACTGCGTGTATGTCGCCGTGGGCCAGAAACGCTCGACCGTCGCCCAGCTGGTCAAGAAGCTGGAAGAAACCGGGGCCATGGCCTATACGACGGTTGTCGCCGCCACCGCCTCGGACCCCGCGCCGATGCAGTTCCTGGCGCCTTATTCCGGCACGGCCATTGGCGAATACTTCCGCGACAACGGCATGGACGCGCTGATCATCTATGACGACCTGTCCAAGCAGGCCGTGGCCTATCGCCAGATGTCGCTGCTGCTGCGCCGTCCGCCCGGGCGCGAAGCCTATCCGGGCGACGTGTTCTATCTGCATTCCCGCCTGCTGGAGCGTTCGGCCAAGCTGAACGAGGCCAACGGCGCAGGCTCGCTGACCGCGCTGCCGATCATCGAGACGCAGGCGGGCGACGTGTCGGCCTATATCCCGACAAACGTGATCTCGATCACCGACGGCCAGATCTTCCTGGAAACCGAACTGTTCTTCCAGGGCATCCGTCCGGCCGTGAACACCGGCCTGTCGGTGTCCCGCGTGGGTTCGGCGGCCCAGACCAAGGCGATGAAATCGGTCGCCGGCCCGGTCAAGCTGGAACTGGCCCAGTACCGCGAGATGGCGGCCTTCGCGCAGTTCGGCTCGGACCTCGACGCCGCGACGCAGCGCCTGCTGAACCGCGGCTCACGCCTGACCGAGCTGATGAAGCAGCCGCAGTATCGTCCGCTGACGAACGCCGAGATCGTGATCGTGATCTATGCCGGGACCAAGGGCTATATCGACAACGTGCCGGTGCGCGATGTCGTGGCCTGGGAAGACGGGCTGATCCAGTTCCTGCGCAACCAGAAGGCCGATCTTCTGGACGACATGACCCGCAACGACCGCAAGGTTGGGGGCGAGCTGGAAGAAGCGATCAAGGCGGCCCTGGACGCATACAACAAGACCCGCGCCTGAGAGGGGGAATAGATGCCCAGTCTCAAGGATCTCAAGAACCGGATCGGAAGCGTCAAGAACACGCGGAAGATCACAAAGGCGATGCAGATGGTCGCCGCCGCGAAGCTGCGCCGGGCGCAGGACGCGGCGGAAGCCGCGCGTCCCTATGCCGACCGCATGGCGGCGGTGATGGCCGGGCTGACCGCGAACGCGGCCGGTTCGGCGTCGGCGCCGCGCCTGCTGGCGGGAACGGGCGCGGACCGCAAGCATCTGCTGGTCGTGATGACGTCGGAACGCGGCCTGGCGGGCGGCTTCAACAGCACCATCGTCAAGCTGGCCCGGCAGCACGCCGACCGCCTGAGCGGCGAGGGAAAAGAGGTCGCGATCCTGACCGTCGGCAAAAAGGGCCGCGAGCAGCTCAAGCGCGAGTACGGCAGCCTGTTCGTCAGCCATGTGGACATGGCCGAGGTCAAGCGCGTGGGCTATGAAAACGCCCGCGCCATCGCCGACGACGTGCTGGACCGCTTCGAGGCGGGCGACTTCGACGTGGCGACGATCTTCTACAACCGCTTTGAATCGGTGATCAGCCAGGTTCCGACCGCGCGCCAGATCATTCCGGCCGAAATGCCCGAAGGCGGCGCGACCGGCGGGGCCTCGGCGCTTTACGATTACGAACCCGGCGAGGATGCCATTCTGGCCGACCTGCTGCCGCGTTCGGTCGCGACGCAGATCTTCGCGGCGCTTCTGGAAAACGCGGCTTCCGAACAGGGCGCGCGGATGACGGCCATGGACAACGCCACGCGCAACGCGGGCGAGATGATCGACCGTCTGACGACCGAGTACAACCGCTCGCGTCAGGCCGCGATCACCAAGGAACTCATCGAAATCATTTCGGGCGCCGAGGCGCTCTGACACCTGAGGGGTAAACACATGGCAGAGGCCACCGGTAAAATCACGCAGGTGATCGGCGCCGTCGTTGACGTGCAGTTCGACAATCACCTGCCCGCGATCCTGAACGCGCTGGAAACCACCAACAACGGCAAGAAGCTGGTCCTGGAAGTGGCCCAGCATCTTGGCGAGAACACCGTCCGCACCATTGCGATGGACTCGACCGAGGGTCTGGTCCGCGGCGAGCGCGTCACCGACACCGGCGGCCCGATCACGGTGCCGGTCGGCGACGTGACGCTGGGCCGGATCCTGAACGTCGTGGGCGAGCCGGTTGACGAAGGCGCGCCGATCGACGCGACCGAGCGCCGGGCGATCCACCAGCCCGCGCCCGAATTCGCGCAGCAGGCGACCTCGTCGGAAATCCTGGTGACGGGCATCAAGGTCATCGACCTGCTGGCCCCCTATTCCAAGGGCGGCAAGATCGGCCTGTTCGGCGGCGCCGGGGTGGGCAAGACGGTTCTGATCATGGAACTGATCAACAACATCGCCAAGGTGCATTCGGGCTATTCCGTGTTCGCGGGCGTCGGCGAACGCACCCGCGAGGGCAACGACCTGTATCACGAGATGGTGGAATCGGGCGTCATCAAGCCGGACAACCTGGCGGAAAGCCAGGTGGCCCTGGTTTACGGCCAGATGAACGAGCCTCCGGGGGCACGGATGCGCGTGGCCCTGACCGGCCTGACCGTGGCCGAGCAGTTCCGCGACGCCACCGGCACCGACGTTCTGTTCTTTGTGGACAACATCTTCCGCTTCACGCAGGCGGGTTCCGAAGTGTCGGCCCTGCTGGGCCGCATCCCGTCCGCCGTGGGCTATCAGCCGACGCTGGCCACCGACATGGGCGCGATGCAGGAACGCATCACCTCGACCAAGAACGGCTCGATCACCTCGATCCAGGCCGTCTACGTCCCGGCCGACGACCTGACCGACCCGGCGCCCGCCACCACCTTCGCCCACCTGGACGCCACGACGGTGCTGTCGCGCGCGATCTCGGAACTGGGGATCTATCCGGCGGTGGACCCGCTCGACTCGAACAGCCGGATCCTCGACCCGGCCGTTGTCGGCGAGGAGCATTACCAGGTGGCCCGCGACGTGCAGGGGATCTTGCAGAAATACAAGTCGTTGCAGGACATCATCGCCATTCTCGGCATGGACGAACTGTCCGAGGAGGACAAGCTGACGGTGGCGCGCGCCCGCAAGATCCAGCGCTTCCTGTCGCAGCCCTTCGACGTGGCGAAGGTCTTCACCGGATCCGACGGCGTCCAGGTGCCGCTGGAAAAAACCATCGCGTCCTTCAAGGCCGTGGTCGCCGGTGAATACGACCACCTGCCCGAAGCCGCCTTCTACATGGTCGGCGACATCGAAGAGGTGAAGGCGAAAGCCCAGCGTCTCGCGGCAGAAGCCGCGTAAGGGGGCGAGATGGCCGATACCATGCAGTTCGACCTCGTGTCGCCGGAACGGAGCCTTGTCTCCGTTCCCGTGCGCGAGGTGCGCCTGCCGGGCACGGATGGCGACCTGACCGCCATGCCCGGCCATGCGCCCACCATTGTCACGCTGCGGCCGGGGCTGGTCACGGTGATCGGCGCCGACGGATCGGCGACCGACTTCGCGGTGACCGGCGGCTTTGTCGAGATCAACGGCGACTCGGTCAGCCTTCTGGCCGAACGCGGCCATCGCCGCGAGGAGATCACGCAAGAGATCTTCAACGAGATGATGGCCGATGCGCACCGCAACCGCCGCGCGGCCGAGGCCAAGCGCGACGCCGCGGGCGAGGACGTGGTCACCGCCGCGGCCAAGCTGCTGGCGGATATGGAGGCCATGGGCACCCATATCGGCCTGGATCCGAACCAAGCGAACTTCCCGGACTGATCGGTCCGGGACCGCGACAAACCCCGGCGCGGCACCCCGCGCCGGGGTTTTCCTATGCCGAAGCTGCCGCCCCGGTTCCCCGTTCGCGATAGGGCGTGCTGCCGTAAAACGCGCGGTAGCATTTCGAGAAATGCGAAGGGCTGGAAAAGCCCGACGCCAGCGCGATCTCGATGATGGACATTTCGGTCTGCATCAGCAGGTTGCGCGCGCGCGCCAGCCGCGTTTCCATGTAATACCGCTTGGGGCTGCGGTTCAGATACCGGCGGAACAGCCGTTCCAGCTGCCGGGTGGACATGCCCGCGTCGGCTGCCAGCCGAGCGGGGCTGATCGGTTCCTCCAGGTTCGCCTCCATCCGCGCGATCACGGCGGCAAGGCGGGGATGGCGCACGCCGATCCGCGTCGGGATCGACAGGCGCTGGCGGTCCTGGTCGGTGCGGATGGCGGTGTGCAGCATCTGGTCGGCCACCTCGGTCGCCAGCGCGTCGCCATGCGCCTCGGCGATCAGGTGCAGCATCAGGTCGATGGAGGACGTGCCGCCCGCCGCCGTCAGCCGGTTGCCGTCGTTCACGAAGATCGACCGATACAGATCCACCTGCGGAAAGGCTTCGGCAAAGCCGTCGTGGTTTTCCCAATGGATCGTGGCCTTGCGCCCGTCCAGCAGCCCGGCCTCGGCCAGGATCCAGGCGCCGGTGCAGACGCCCCCCACCGTCGCGCCGCCGCGCGCCTGCTTGCGCAGCCAGTTCAGCACCGGCTTTGTGGCCGCCCGCGCGATGTCGGTTCCCCCGCAGACGATCACCACGTCGTCGCGCTCTGCCGCGGTTTCCGCGTCCATCGTCGCGTCCAGCACGACCTGCGCCCCGTTCGAACAGGTGGCGTGGTCCTTGCCCGGCCCGACCAGCCGCCAGTTGTACAGCGTCCGGCCCGCCGCGCGGTTGGCCAGGCGCAACGGCTCGATCGCCGCGGTGAAGGGCAGCATGGTGAAACGATCCAGCAGCAGGAACGTGAAGCGGCGGGGCTTGTCGGATGGCATGGGGGCTGTCTTTGCGCGTGATCGAACGACATCATCAGGGAATCCGGCCTGCCGCAAGAGGGAGCAGGGGCCTTGCAGTCCGGCTTTTCCTTTGCCCTCATCCCGTCTATACCGTCACGATCATTTCCAAAGGAGTCCGTGCCATGACGCAGGAGAACCGCAAGACCGCCACCCAAAGCTGGGACAAGGCCGGCTGGCGCGCCTATCCTCGCGTCCAGATGCCGGATTATACCGACCCCGCCGCGCTGGAGGCCGTGGAGGCGCAGTTGCGCCGCTATCCGCCCCTGGTCTTCGCGGGCGAGGCGCGCCGCCTGAAGGCCGAGCTGGCGCAGGCCGCCCAGGGCCGCGCCTTTCTGCTGCAAGGCGGGGACTGCGCGGAAAGCTTTGCCGAATTCAGCGCCGACAACATCCGCGACACCTTCAAGGTGCTGTTGCAGATGGCCGTGGTGCTGACCTGGGGGGCGCAGATGCCGGTGATCAAGGTCGGCCGGATGGCCGGGCAATTCGCCAAGCCCCGCAGCGCGCCCACCGAGATGATGAACGGGGTCGAGCTGCCCTCGTATCGCGGCGACATCATCAACGGCTTCGACTTCACGGCGGATTCGCGCATTCCCGATCCGCAGCGGATGCTGGCGGCCTATACCCAGGCGGCGGCGTCCCTGAACCTGCTGCGGGCGTTTTCCACCGGCGGCTTCGCCGACATGCACCGCGTCCAAAGCTGGATCGCCGATTTCGTGGGCGGGCCCGAGGCCGCGAAATACCGCGACATCGCGAACCGCATCGGCGACGCCATGGCCTTCATGCAGGCGGCGGGCGTGAACTCGGACACGGCGCATCAGTTGTCCAAGGTCGATTTCTACACCAGCCACGAGGCGCTGCTGCTGGAATACGAGGAAGCCTTGGCGCGCGTCGATTCGACCACCGGCCTGCCGGTCGCGGGGTCGGGCCACATGATCTGGATCGGCGACCGCACCCGTCAGGTGGACGGCGCCCATGTCGAATTCTGCCGGGGCGTGCAGAACCCCATCGGTCTCAAATGCGGTCCGACCACCACGGCGGAAGACCTCAAGATGCTGATGGCCAGGCTGAACCCCGACAACGAGCCGGGGCGGCTGACGCTGATCGCGCGGTTCGGGGCGGGCAAGGTGGGCGACCACCTGCCGCGCCTGATTCAGACCGTGCAGGCCGAGGGCGCGGATGTCGTCTGGTCCTGCGACCCGATGCATGGCAACGTCATCAAGTCCTCGACCGGCTACAAGACGCGGGCTTTCGACTCGATCCTGCGCGAGGTGCGCGAGTTCTTCGCCGTCCACAAGGCCGAGGGCACCATCCCCGGCGGCGTGCATTTCGAGATGACCGGCAAGGATGTGACCGAATGCACCGGCGGCGTCCGCGCCGTGACCGACGAGGATCTGTCCGACCGTTATCACACCGCCTGCGACCCGCGCCTGAACGCCAGCCAGTCGCTGGAACTGGCCTTCCTTGTGGCCGAGGAGTTGCGCAACCGCCGCGAAGCCGCCGTCCAGGCCCAGCCAAGCGCCCTGGCGGGATAGAACCCGGACAGCCGCCGGTTCCCCTGGCGGCTGTTTCACTTGATGCCGATTTGCCGCGCCCGTTCAGCTTTCCTGCCGCGCCGCGCCGATAAATCTTCCCACAAATCCGCGATGCATGATGCTGTGGTTCCATCGGAACCGCAGCCTGTCGCCATGGCACCCGCCCGGCAGCCCCGAAACGAGGGTCTTCATGCAGCTACAAAACCCATCGCCCGCACTTTACAACGAGGATCTGGCCCCCGCGCGGGAACGCAAATGGGGCGCCTTCTCGATCTTCAACGTCTGGACCTCGGACGTGCACAGCCTTTGGGGCTATTACCTCGCCGCCAGCCTGTTCCTGCTGTGCGGCAGCTTCGTCAACTTCGTGCTGGCGATCGGCATTGGGTCGCTGGTGATCTTTGTCCTGATGACCATGGTGGGCAATGCGGGTGTGCGCACGGGCGTTCCCTTTCCGGTGCTGGCACGCGCCTCGTTCGGCACCTTCGGCGCCAACGTCCCGGCGCTTGTCCGCGCGGTCGTCGCCTGCTTCTGGTACGGCGCGCAGACCGCCGCCGCGGCGGGCGCCCTGGTGGCCCTGCTGGTCCGCAGCCCCGCGCTGCTGGAGTTCCACCAGACCAGCTTCATGCTGGGCCATTCCACCCTGACCTTCATCTGCTTCCTGATCGTCTGGGGCGCGCAGCTTCTGATCATCCAGAACGGGATGGAGACGGTCCGCCGCTTCCAGGACTGGGCCGGTCCGGCCGTCTGGATCGTGATGCTGGTTCTGGCGGTGTATCTGGTCGCGAAATCCGGCACCTTCTCCTTCGGATCCGAGATCCCGCAGGACGTGCTGATCGCCGCCACGCGCGACGCGGGCGTCACCGCAGCCCCCGTCAGCTTTGCCGCGCTGGCCGCCGTGGCCGCCACCTGGATCACCTATTTCGCGGCGCTTTATCTGAACTTCTGCGACTTTTCGCGCTATGCCACCGACGAACGCGCGCTGATGAAGGGCAACCTTTGGGGCCTGCCGGTGAACCTGCTGGCCTTCTGCCTGGTCGCGGGCGTCACCACCACCGCCGCCTATGCGGTGTATGGCGAGGTGCTGATCCATCCCGAACAGATCTCGGCCAAGTTCGACAGCCTGTTTCTGGCGATCCTGGCGGCCCTGACCTTTGCCGTGGCGACGCTGGGGATCAACGTGGTGGCCAACTTCGTTTCGGCGGCCTTCGATTTTTCCAACACGTTTCCCTCGCGGATTTCCTTCAAGGGCGGCGGTTACATCGCGGCGCTGATCTCGCTGGCGCTGTTTCCCTGGGCGCCGTGGGAAACCGGAGCGGCGCAGTTCGTCAACTTCATCGGTTCGACCATGGGTCCGATCTTCGGGATCATCATGGTGGACTATTACCTGATCCGCAAATCCCGCCTGGATGTCGCGGCGCTTTATCAGGAAGACGGAGAGTTCCGCTTTGGCAGCGGCTGGCATTCCAAGGCCTTTGTCGCCTTTGGCATCGGCATCGTCTTTTCGTCGATCCTGCCGACCTTCACCACGCTGCTGCCGGCCTGGTGGGGCACCTATGGCTGGTTCTTCGGCGTGGCCGTGGGCGGTGCGGTCTACCACGCCCTGCGGCGCCAGGAGGCACGGGCCTGACGGAAAGGGCGCGGTGTGGATCGCGCCCCGAAACCAACGGACATGTCCTGAAATTGGTGGAGCCGAAGTCTACCGAACTACCTTCTCTCGTGCTCCATCAATAACTCCACAAGTCCAGCAATATTTGACTAAAATGTCTGTGGTGCTATCCCTTCGTCTATCTCGTTTTCTCATCGTCTGGCTATTACTGGTGGGACAAATGGCGGGACAGGACAGAAGGACAGGACATGCCCAAGCTCTCGGTAAAGTCGATCGCGGCACTTAAGGAGCCGGGCATGTATTCCGATGACGATACGCCAGGCCTTTACCTGCGGATCGGACCTACTGGCGCCAAGTCGTGGATCCTCCGCACGCTGGTTCATGGCAAGCGCCGCGAAATGGGCCTTGGTTCGGTGAATGTCGTCGGACTTGCAGAGGCGCGCGATCTGGCCCGCTCGCATCGCAAGTCTGCCCGGCAGGGGGGCGATCCTCTAGCCGAGCGTAAGCGCGCCAAGGGTATTCCGACCTTCCACGACGCGGCCAAGACTGTCCACGAAGCGCTGCTCCCCACTTGGCGGAACAAGAAGCATGCAGAGACTTGGCTTGCGACAGTCGAAGCCTATGCCGTCCCAAAGATCGGATCGCGGCCGATCGACACCATCAGCAGCGGTGACGTCCTCGAAATCCTTTCTCCGATTTGGACCTCCAAGCCTGAGACAGCAAAGCGCCTCAAGCAGCGCCTTGGGACCGTCATGGATTGGGCGAAGGGCAAAGGCTAGGCGCCTACTGGCACTCTGAGGGTCTCGTAGTGCTCGTGGGCACCGTCACTGCCTGAGGGCTGCACGTCAGTGCTGCACCCGTACCACAGCAGCTTCGCCTATTGCGTCTGCTTATCCGAACCGAGCGAAAGCCCGACTTCGATGAGGCTGTCGATGATGTCGCTGTAAGGCTCAGTCACGTTGATCAATGTGCCATCAGTCAGCTTGACTTCGGTGCCCGCATCGTCTGCCACTTCTCGCACCGAGATGATGTGATCGATAGCAACAGCGATCTTGCTTGGCTATCCACCATCCCGTGGCTTGGGCAGCTTTCATAGCGGCAAGCAGCTTCTCGTCATTCATCTGGACCCCATGAAAATCCGTGACTGATGCCGCTGCCCGTGAGGAACTCCACCCCTTAGCCTACTAGGCGACAGCAGCACTGGCGCTGAAGGACAGCATTTATTGGGCTGTCCGCACATGTACGAGGCGTGAGCCAGTTTCACGGCTGGCAACTGTTCGTATCAAAAAGCAGCTTTAGAACCGTCGTACAATGCAGCTTTACTGCGGTTAGCTGCTTGCAACGATTTGGTTGAACCACTCACTGCGTTGCTGGCCAACTCGCCTGCAGCGATTGTGATAGAGTGCCTGATTACATTTGCAATCAGTCTCGCTTCTCTGATCTTCTGAGCACTGTAAGCAGATTAGCGAATCATTCTCTGAGAACATCAATGCCTTACCGACCAATACTGCGCTTCAAGCGGGGCGAGCAAACAGCTCTTGCGAACCTCGAAAGTCACCAAAAAGCAGCCACAATACCTCTGCTGAACATTGCTTCTCATGCGTTCAATCCCCACCCGGTGGAAATAGAGATGGAGCCTTCGATCAGCGCATTGTGCAGGATGCTGAAAGGCTGAACTCAGCATGGGCTGGTTACGCTGCAGCAGTTGACCTCGGCGATATTGCCCCTGACGCGCGTTGCGCCGGCGGCGTCCATCCTGTGCGGCATTTCTTCGATAGCCTTGCCACTATCAGCGAGCGGGTGCTCGCTAGGCCTGTGCTGCGCTGGGAAAGCGATGATGACTTTGTGAGAGCAGTTGCATCGGTTTGCATAGACTTTGGCGTCAGGCCTGTTTTTCGCATGACACCAGATGATCTTGCAGAACCGGATATCGGTATTGTCGTGCGGGACATGCTAGGCGAATGCCATGTGCAACCCGCTGGCGCGGACTTCGTGGTTGATATGAGTTATATCTCAACCACCGGCCGCTCGGTTATAACAGCCCGTGGCGCCCTGGCGGCGGTACCTTTTGTTGCTGACTGGGCAGAGCTTGCGCTGGTTTCTGGGTCTTTTCCCGAGAACCTTTCCGGTTTCACTGTTGGCACCCACGTTATAGAGCGGCATGAGTGGCCTGTATGGCTTTCGAACAGGGATGTAGCGGGCCGGGCTGTCAGCTATGGCGATTATGCGACGATCCACCCGATCGCAGTTGAGGAGGGGCTGGATCCTAGGACGATGAACCCCACTGCCAGTGTACGCTACACCTTCGAGGATACTTGGATCCTCATTCGGGGCCAAGGAACGCGGACGCGCGGTAGCCAAGGATTTGCCCAGTTCCTTGGACATGCCGACACAATTGTAGCCATGCCGCAGTATCGGGGGGAGCCTTTTTCGTTCGGAGACGGGAGGATCATGCGTATCCACCGCCGCACTGAGGGTCAGGGTAATTTGGAGACGTGGGTGACGATTGGCGTCAACCACCACATCGCTGAAATCGTCGATCAACTCTCCAACCAGCCCTAGTCTTGAGGGTGGTACGGACCTCGGCACGTATTACGTCGAGGTCCAGCGCCTCTGCAAGGCGCTCGTACAGAGCCTCGCGGGGCTTGCTTTTTACTCCGCGTGCTGCACCATGGCGCTCCAAGACTGCTAACGCTTCGTCCCGCCACAAGAGAGATGCAAGCGTGGCAGCATCCAGAACGGGGTTCATTTCCGGCAGTCGCTCGCGTGTGAGTTCAACGCCGTCCGCGCACTTGCTGGCCACAGCAAGCCCCCACCAGTCAGGGATCAACTTCTCTGCTGCTTCACGGTGGTTCTCAGCAACCACAAGGCTGATCCTGTCCAAGACCTTGTTGTAAAGATCGCGCTGGACTGGAAGGCGTTCTAATGTGTCGCGCTCGCTCTTCAGTTCAAAGCCTTCTATCTGGCCGTTGATCACCGCAATATCGATGCGGGTTGCGCCGTTCAGAATGCCCAGTTCATCCAGCATCAGCGTGTCAGCGTCGCCAGCATGCTGAGCATTTAGCACTCGCCACACGCTATCTCTGACGTCCTTGTCGCGCATTTCTGCCCTTGTTGGTTCGCGGTTTCGATCGCGCCGCGCTATAGTGCTTTGTCTCAGGGTTGTCACCGCTTACTGCCATAGAGGTCAATACGCGGAAGCGTGATCTACTGACCGCCTTCGATATCCACGATCCGCGCCCCTGGCCGCACGAACTCATAGCCGCCCCCGCCAATATTGGTGCTGGCATCGACGTGGACCGCCACTGCCGGCGCCTTCCCATCCTGAAGCAGGATCTCGATCAACTTCACCTTCACCCTGTCGTCTGTCTTGTCGCTGTTCAGTAGATCCAATGCGACATCCAGCGCGCGGGCCCGGTGAAGCGCACGCTTGGAGTTCACCTCCGCCACAAAGCGCGCCTGGGTCTGGCTGAGCAGATCGGCTACCGCAGGACGCTGCAGCGCCTTGGCAAAGCCTGTGCGAGATAGACCGGCCTCCTCGGCCGCGGCGGCAATCGAAAGGCCTTTGCAGACACGCGCCTCAATGGCTTCTCGAACCTTGGGCGAAATACGGGGCGCTTGGCGGGGCTGATCTGTCATAGCGCCATATGCGCCCGCTGCAGCCGCGCAGAGGATGCACGAAGATCAGCGGCCCAGCAGGTGCTCAAGATCGGCGCGCATTTCCTTCTGCTTGGCACGGCCCTGCCAGTAGAACCCAAGCCCCACTGCCAAACCGACGCCCAGACCGACCCATTCGCTGATCTGCGCCATGCCAGTGGAGTTCAGAAAATAGAGCACCGCACAGGAACCCCAACCAAAGACGAGAGCGCGAGTTACAGGCGTTTCTCCAAGCCTGCGGCCATAGTGCGCCTCGACCATCAGCCTAGCTTCGCCCTCACTCAGATCAGGAACCGTTCGATCAGCAAGCCCATATGGCCATCGCTTCATCGCATCACCCCAGAACTATGAACAAACTTCACACAGGGCTGGCATCCGCCCTATGGCCAGTGTGCATTATTTTCACAAAAAATAGGAAAAATTTGCGTGGCGTCCGAGGGGCACACGAGTAGAGGATCAGCGCCGCCGGATTTTACCCCCACCCCCTGCCTGATCGATGCCCCCACTCCCAGGGGTGCCCCCCGGTCTCGGCAGCGCAGGTCTGTCCAACCTTGACATCGCAATTAGGACGGCAAGTCGCGCTGCCTTATTGCCAATCCCGCCCAGTGTTACTCCATGCTGTGTCCAGCATCTCTTTCCAACAAGACCCACCAAATACCCATCGCGCAGTCATGCAGGGCTGGGGGGAAGCAAATGGCTGCCGAAGAACCTGGTGGTGGGTTTTTTGGCGGGACAGCGGAAATCTGAAAGAAGATTGTCCAATAGTTTCAATGAAGTAATGGGATTGGTCTGGTGGAGCCGAGGGGAATCGAACCCCTGGCCTCGTCATTGCGAACGACGCGCTCTACCAACTGAGCTACGGCCCCACTGGCGCCCTTTTTGTCCCATGACGAGGGAATGTCAAGCGGGGGACGAGAGGTTTTCGCGCGGCGTCAGGCGGATGGCGATGCCGTCGCGGCCGCGGACGGTCAGGCGGGCGACGGGAACGGGAGGCCTGGTCCCCGGCTCGAGGCGGAAGGCCGCGACGATGCGGGCCAGCATCGCAACGCCCTCGACCATGGCAAAGCCCGCGCCGGGGCAGACGCGCCGGCCTGCGGAAAAGGGGATAAAGGCGTCGCGGGCGCTGGCCTTGCCCTCGGGGCGGGTCCAGCGGCCTGGATCGAAATCGTCGGGCCGGTCCCACAGGCGACGGTGGCGATGCAGGTGCCAGGGCGACAGGACCAGTTGCGCCCCGGCGGGCACGGGGCGGTCGCGCATCGTTTCCGGCAAGGCTGCCTGCCGGACCATCATCGGAACGGGGGGATAAAGGCGCAGCGCCTCGCGGAAGACGGCGCGGGTGGTGCGCAGGGCGTTGAGCCCGGCCATGTCGGGCGTCAGGCCGGAGGCCTCGGCAGCGACGGCGTTCTGCCATTCGGGATGGGCGGCCAGCAGCCACAGCGCCCAGGCCAGGGCCGAGGCGCTGGTCTCGTGCCCGGCCAGGAAGAAGATCGCCACTTGGTCCACCATCTCGGGCGCGGAAAAGCAGCGGCCCGTCTGCGGATCCGGCGTGGTCATGATCCGCGTGGCTAGGTCGTCGGGGGCGCGGCCGTCGCGGATCGCCTCCATGCGGTCCGCGACAAGGGTGGCGATCAGGCCCCGGATCTCGGCCGCGGTCCGGCGGGTGCGGCGCGAATGGGGGTGCGGCAGCCAGCGCGGCCAGGGCAGCAGGGCGGCGGGGTTGACCACGGGCTGCGCATCCTGATGGGCGCGGAAGGCGCGGAACACCCGGGCCGCGATGCGGTGCTCGATGGGCATCGAAAACAGCGCGCGAAAGATCACGTCTGCGGCGGCATGGCTGCATTCGGGCTCGATGTCCTGCTCGCCGGGGCGCAGGCGGGCCACGGTGGCGTCGGCCGCGGCGAGGATGGCGGGCAGGCTGTCGTGCAGGCGCCCCCCTTCGAAGGCGGGGTCGATGATGCGGCGCTGCGCGGCCCATTGCGCGCCGTCGGTGACGAAGACCGATTCGCCCAGCAGCGGCGCCAGCCCGGCGCGCAGCCGGTCCGACTTGGGGAAATCGTCCGGGCGGTCCTTCAGAATCAGGCGGACCAGCGCCGGGTCGTTGCAGACGAAGCTGTGGATCAGGGGGCTGCGGAACTCTGCCATCCAGGCGCGGTAAAGGCGTTCGGGCAGGGCCGACAGCAGGTCGCGGCGGAAGGCGCGGGCAAGGCGCAGGACGCCGCTCCGGCCTTCGGTCGTGGTGGGACGGGGCGGAATCATCGCAGTCCCGCGGCGGCAAGGGGCGCCGTGATCCGACCGGGCGAATGGGGGCGGTCCGCGAAGCGGTCGGCAAGGGTTCGCGGCCCTGCCGTGATGGCGAAATAGTCGTAATCGCCCGGCCGTTCGAAGGCGCAAAGATATTGCATGTGCCGCCGGATCCAGCGGTGGCGCAAGGCGCGCTGCTGGCGGGGCGACAGGGTCCGGGTGAAGGCGGCCGAGATCACCAGCGGCCAGCGCTGCCCCGGCCCGGCCATGCCCGTCGCGGCCACCGGGTCGCACAGCGCAAAGCTGCACGCATCGCCGGGCGCGGTGACATCCAGCCAGAACAGGTCCGGCCGCTCGGACAGGAAAGCCAGGTCGGCGCGCAGGCGATGCGCGCGCGGCAGAAAGGCCGCCATCGGCACCACATGGCCCAGGGTCAGCAGCGCAAGCGCGGGGCCGGTGCCTCCGGGCCCCCGGCGCAGGGCATCGGCCAGCAGCGACACCGCCAGATAGGCGCCCGAGGAATGGCCGACAACCAGAACCTCGTCGAGATCTTCGGCAAGGGCGTCGGAAAGGCGTTGCGTGAACCGGGCCAGGCGGTCTTCCAGGGCCGGGGGATAGGCGCCCCGCAGGCTGGCGGTGAAGGCATAATCGTGGATCAGGTAATGCGCGAACAGCCGGTGGTCCTGGGACTTGGCAAGAACCAGCGCGCCCCACGCGGCGGCCAGGGCAACGGCGGTCGCAAGCCAGAACAGGCCGGTCAGATCCGCGACGGCCCACCCCGCCAGCAGCGCGGCCAGAACCGCGCCAAGCAGTTGCAGCAGCAGCACCGCCACCGGATACAGCGCGGCCAGCACCGGACCCCGCCGCAGCCGCATCAGCCGCAGCAACGCGCCCGAACCGACATAAATCCATGCCGTCCGCAGCATCTGGGCATAGGTGGCCAGAATGCCCGTCCGCATCGAGGCCTGCACCAGATCGGACCAGACCAGCACCTCGGCCCGCGTCTCGGCCCGCCCGTCGGGAAAGCGCGCGCGCGTCTGCCAGCCGAAAGGCGTTCCCCGGGCGGGCCGTTCCATGATCAGGTCGTAGCCGCTGATCCGCGCCTGCTTTCGCGATTCGCGGCGATACATCTCGCGATAGCGCCGGGGAGGCATCGGATCGAAGCCGGGAAGATACAGAACCCGGCGGCGGAAGGGGCGCGTCATCATGCTGTCCAGTGGTGCGGGCGCAGCATAGGACAACCTCGGGGTGTCGCAAGCGCAATCCGTCCCGCGCCTTCAGCCTTGCCGCCAGCGGGTTTCCTGCGACTGGATGGCGGCAATGCGGCGGGCCACCGGCGGGTGGGACAGCAGCCAGGCGGGGGCCTGGCCCGCGCGGCCGCCGGTCAACCGGTCGAGCTTCTGGAACAGCGAGATCTGCGGCCCGGTGCCAAGCCCGGCCCGGATCAGCAGGGCGCTTGCGAAACGGTCGGCCTCGAATTCGTCGTCGCGCGACAGGCGGGCCGCGACGGCGGCGGCGACAAGTCCCGCGATCCACACGCCCAGGCCCGGGACGATGCGGCCCAGCACCCCGGCCAGCGCCATGCGGATGGCGTTCTGTCCCGCGAAGTCGATCATCCGCCGCCGCGCGTGCCCATGGGCGACATGGCCCAGCTCGTGGGCGATGACGCTGGCCAGTTCCTCGGGCGTGACCTCGCCCGCGTCCAGCTTGCGGATGAAGCCTCGGGTCAGGAAGATGCGCCCGTCGGGGGCGGCAAGACCGTTCACGGGCTCGACCTCGTAGACATGGGCGCGGACGGGAGGCAGGTCCATCGCCCGGCCCAGCCGTGCCAGCATGGGCGTCAGGCGCGGGTGGTTCAGGGGCGTCGATCGCTGGTCGAGATCCTGCTTCAGCCGCCACAGGGAAAAGAACCAGACGGCGGCCAGATACAGGATCAGCAGGATGATCGGCGTGAACTTCAGCATTACCGTTATATGGGCAGGCCGCGACCCCGGCGCCAGCCCATCCGCGGAACCCGCCACGCAATCGTCAGCCGCGTGCCCCCCGGCCGGCGCCCCCGTGCGGCGCTTTCGCCCCCGCGAAGCCTCGGGCCGGCGGATGTCCCGCAAGCAGGCTGATCGCGGTCCGGGCGCCTTGGCCCGCGCCGCCGCCAAGGCGGGGCGGTGCTGCGGCAGGCCGGACCCGCCCGCGATACGGTCGGCGGTGCGGAGCGATCCTGGGTCATCCCAGGGTCCGCATGGCCTGCGTCAGCCCTTCAAGGGTCAGGGGCATCATGCGGTTTTCGAAGATCCGGCCGATCATGGCGATGGACTGGGTGTAACCCCAATGCGCCTGCGGGACGGGGTTCAGCCAGACATGATCGGGCCAGGTCTCGGCGGCGCGGCGCAGCCAGACCTCGCCCGGTTCAGGGTTCCAGTGTTCGTTGGCCCCGCCCGGCACGGCGATCTCGTAAGGCGACATCGAGGCGTCGCCCACGAAGATGCATTTGTAGTCCCGGCCAAAACGGTGCAGCACGTCCCAGGTAGGCGTCTGTTCCGTCCAGCGGCGGCGGTTGTCGGTCCACACGCCTTCGTAAAGGCAGTTGTGGAAATAGAAATGCTCCATGTGCTTGAACTCGGCCCGGGCGGCCGAGAACAGCTCGTCCACGACGCGGATATGATCGTCCATCGACCCGCCCACGTCCAGGAACAGCAGCACCTTGACCGCGTTGCGCCGCTCGGGCCGGGTCTGCACGTCGATATAGCCGTGGTCGGCGGTGGCGCGGATCGTGGCGGGCAGGTCCAGTTCGTCCGCCGCGCCGTGCCGCGCCCATTGCCGCAGGCGTTTCAGCGCCACCTTGATGTTGCGGGTGCCCAGTTCCACGCCGTCGTCGAAGTCGCGGAAGTCGCGCCTGTCCCAGACCTTGACCGCGCGGCGGTGGCGGGATTCGTCCTGGCCGATGCGCACCCCTTCGGGGTTGTAGCCATGGGCGCCGAAGGGCGAGGTGCCGCCCGTTCCGATCCATTTGCTGCCGCCCTGGTGGCGGCCCTGCTGTTCGGCCAGCCGTTCGCGCAGCTTGCGCATTAGCTCCTCGAAGCTGCCGGCGCCCTGGATCTGCGCCTTTTCCTCGTCGGTCAGCAGTTTCTCGGCCAGCTTTTCCAGCCATTCGCGGGGGATCGCCTGTTCGGTGACAAGGGCCTCCAAGGGAATGGTTTCCAGTCCCGCAAAGGCCTCGGCGAAGGCGCGGTCGAAGCGGTCGATGTGGCGTTCGTCCTTGACCAGGGCCAGGCGCGCCAGGTGGTAAAAGCCATCGACGGTCCAGTCCGCGACCCCGGCCCCCATCCCCGCCATCAGGTCCAGCCATTCCCGCAGCGAGACCGGAACCCCTTGCCGGCGCAGGCTGTCGAGAAAGGGGACGAACATCAGATCATCCGGTCCAGGATGACGGTGGCGAACAACCCTGCCAGCGCGAAGGCCATGCCGAAACCCGCCGCGTATTGCGCGCGGTCGCGCGGCAGACCCCCCAGTTGCCCGGCCCGGCGCCAGCCCAGGAAGGCCCCGACAATGGCGGCGGCGATGACGATCATGGTGGCCCCCTGGCAATCCGTTGAGGCTTTCAGATAGCGGCTGGACGGGGTGCGCGCAACCAAGGCGCTAACCCCGCAGCATGGCGCGGAAGGCGTGCCAGCTGGCCTTGGGGGTCCGGGCCATGGTTTCGTAATCGACATGGACCAGCCCGAAGCGCGGGCCATAGCCCCAACCCCATTCGAAATTGTCGAGCAGCGACCAATAGAAGAAGCCGCGCAGGTTGACGCCCTGGTCCATTGCCGCCCGCGCGGCGCGCAGGTGATCGCCGACAAAGGCGATGCGGCCGGGGTCGGCGGCGATGTCGGGGCCTGCGGCTTCGGCCATGCCGTTCTCGGTGACGACAATCGGCAGGTCGCCCACATGGTCGCGGGCAAGGCGGGTCAGGAACTCGGTCAGGCCTTCGGGGCGGATTTCCCATCCCATCTGCGTCTTGGGCAGGGGGCCGTCCACGGCCTCGCCCCCCGGCCAGGGGCCCGCCCCTGACGCATAAAGGCGGCGGGTGTAGTAATTGACGCCCAGCCAGTCGAGCGGCCGCGCGATGTCGGCCATGTCCGCCTGCCAGTCCCGGGGAAGGTGCGGCTCCAGCCCCTCGAGCGCCGCGAGGGGATAGCCTTGGCCCGTCAGGGCGCCGATGAACCACTGGTTGTAGATGGCGTCCTGGACTTCGGCCGCGCGGATGGCGCCGGGGCTGGCGTCGGCGGGCTGCGCGGTCTCGAAGTTCAGCACGATGCCGAGGTTTCGCGCGCCCTCCGCCCGCAGCGCCTCCATGGCCGCGCCATGGGCCAGCGGCACATGGTGCATGGCGCGGGCGGCCGCGCGGATGTCGCGCAGGCCCGGCGCGTGCTGGCCCAGGAAATGCGACAGCCAGGCGATGCACCAGGGCTCGTTCAGGGTGGCGGTGCTGGCCAAGCGGTCGCCGAGCCTGCGGTGGATCACCGCGCAGTAGTCGGCGAAGCGTCCGGCGATGTCGCGGTTCCGCCAGCCGCCAAGGTCGGCCAATGCCGCGGGCAGTTCCCAGTGATGGCAGGTCAGGTGCGGCGCCAGGCCCCGCTCGTGCATTCCGTCCACCAGCCGGTCATAGAAATCCAGACCCTCGGCATTCACCGTTGCGCCGTCCGGCATGACCCGCGCCCAGGATGTCGAAAAGCGATAGGCCTGGAAACCTGCCTCGCGGATCAGGTCCAGATCCTCGGGCCAGCGGTGGTAATGGTCGCAGGCGAGGCTGCCGTTGCCGCCATCCGCGATGGTGCCGGGGATGGCGGCAAAGGTGTCCCAATGCGAAGGCCCTGCGCCGCCATGGGCGGACCCCTCGATCTGATAGGCCGAGGTCGCCACGCCGAAGGTGAAATCCCGGGGGAAGGTCGTGCGGTCCGGCAGCATCGCGTCCTCCGTCAGGTTGCGGCGTCAGGTTGCGGCGGTCCGGTCCCCCGCCGCTTGCCGCCAGAAGAAGACCAGCGCGAACAGCGCGGTCATCACCACGACGATAGTGGGCGCGGGCGCGCTGTCCAGCCAGAAGCTGGCCCAGATGCCGACCAGGCTTGACCCGGCGGCAATCGCGACGGACAGCGCCAGCATCGCCTGCAACCGCGAGGTCAGCAGAAAGGCGATGGCCCCCGGCGCGATCAGCAACCCTACCGACAGGATGATGCCCACGGCCGACAGCATCGCCACCACGACGGCCGAGATCATCGCGAGCATTCCGTAATGCAGCCAGGCCGTCGGCAGCCCCGCCACGCGCGCCTGCACGGGATCGAAGACCAGAAGCGCGAAGTCCCGCCATTTCAGGACCAGCGCCAGCCCGACCACCGCCGAGATCGACCCGGCCGAAACGAAGTCGTCGCGCCCCACCCCCAGGATGTTGCCGAACAGGATATGGTTCAGGTGCGCGTCGCTTGGGAACTGCGTATAGATCACGATCCCCAGGCCGAACATGCCCGCCATGACGACGCCCAGCGTGGTGTCGGGCTTTACCCGGCTGTTGGCGTCCAGCCAGCCCGCCGACAGGGCGCAGATCATGCCCGCGACAAAGGCCCCGATCAGCAGCGGGATCCCGGCCAGATAGGCCAGCACGATCCCCGGCAGGACCGCGTGGCTGATGGCGCCTCCCATCAGCGCCCATCCCCTCAGCACGAGAAAGCAGCTGAGCAGCGCGGCGGGCAGGCTGACGATGACGGTGATCAGCATCGCCTCGACCATGAAGGGATAGGCGAAGGGTGCGGTGAGCCAGGTCATCGAGCGGCCTCGCGGATGCGGCGGCGGCTGGCCAGCAGGCCGTGGGTGGGGCCGAAGGCGAAGGCCAGAAGGAAGATCAGCGTTTGCAGAACCACGATGATGCCGCCCGTCGCGCCGTCCAGGAAGAAGCTGACATAGGCCCCCATGGCCGAGGTCAGCGTGCCGATGGCCACCGACAGCGCGATCAGGCGCGGAAAGCGGTCGGTCAGCAGATAGGCGGTGGCGCCGGGCGTCACCACCATGGCGATGACCAGAAAGGCCCCCACGGTCTGCATCGCGGCGACGGTGGACGCCGCCAGCAGCGTGAAGAACAGCACCCGCAGGCGCGCGGGGCGCAACCCGATGGTGCGGGCGTGGCTTTCGTCGAAGAAGACCACCATCAGGTCGCGCCATTTCGCCAGCAGGATCGCCAGGGACACACCGCCGATGGCCGCCAGTTGCGCCGTGTCGCCAGGCGAGATCGCCAGGATGTTGCCCATGGTGATCGCCTGAAGATCGACCGCCACCGGGTTCAGCGAGATCATGAACAGCCCAATCCCGAAAAAGCCGGTGAAGATCAGGCCGATGATCGCGTCCTCCTTGAGCCCCGTGCGGCTGTTCAGGAACAGCATGGTCAGCGCGGCCAGCCCGCCCGACACAAAGGCGCCGAGGGTGAAGGGCAGGCCCAGCATGTAGGCGGCAGCGACCCCGGGCACGATGGAGTGCGAAAGGGCATCGCCGATCAGGCTCCAGCCCTTGAGCATCAGATAGGCCGACAAAAAGGCGCAGACGCCGCCCACCAGGGCCGAAACCCAGATGGCGTTCGCCATGTAGCCGTAGGTGAAGGGGATCAGCAGGGTTTCCCACATCAGGCGTCGCATGCGGGGGTTTCACACCCCCGCACCCCCGTGGGATATTTGGACAAAGGTGAACAGGCTTGGGTCATTCGTCCTTCCTGCGGGCACGCTGGTCGTAAAAGACAGCCGGGCGTTCGTCGTCGGTGAAGACATCCAGGCTGCGCTGGTCGGCGTCGTCGTGCAGCGCCGCGCCGCCCAGCACGAAATGGCGCAGCACGCCGCCAAAGGCATGGCGCAGGTTTTCCGGGGTGAAGGTCGTCTCGGTCGGGCCGCTGGCCAGCACCGTCCCCTTCACCATCACCACCCGGTCGCAATATTCCGGGACCGAGCCGAGGTCGTGGGTGGACACGAGCATCACCCGGCCTTCGTCGCGCATGTCCTTGAGCAGGGCGATGATCGCCTGTTCGGTCTGCACGTCCACGCCGGTGAAGGGTTCGTCCAGCAGGATCACGCGCGCCTCTTGCGCGATGGCGCGGGCCAGAAAGACGCGTTTCTTCTGGCCGCCCGACAGTTCGCCGATCTGGCGGCTGCGGAAGCCGGCCATGTTGACGCGGGCAAGCGCCGCGTCCACCGCTTGCCGGTCGACGGGGCGGGCGCGGCGGAAAAAGCCCATATGGCCGTAGCGGCCCATCATCACCACGTCCTGGACCAGGACGGGGAAGGTCCAGTCCACTTCCTCGGCCTGCGGGACATAGGCCACGAGGTTTTTCGCAAGCGCCTGCTCGACGGTCTGGCCCAGAATGCGCACCTGGCCCGAGGCATGGGGCAAAAGGCCCATCAGGGCCTTGAACAGCGTCGACTTGCCGGCGCCGTTGACGCCGACCAGGGCGGTGACCGAGCCTTGCGGGACAGTGAAGCCGGCATCCCGCAGGGCGGTCACGCCGTTGCGGTAGGCGACGGTCAGGCCCTTGACCTCGATCCCTTCAGTCATGCTGCAATCCGTTCACGATGGTTTCCGAAGTGACGCGCAGCAGGTCCAGGTAGGTGGGGACGGGGCCGTCCGCCTCGGACAGGCTGTCCACGTAAAGAACACCGCCGTAAGCCGCGCCGGTTTCGGCCGCGACGCGGCGGGCGGGGCGGTCGGACACGGTGGATTCCGAGAACACCACGCCCACGTCGTTTTCCCGCATCACGTCGATCACGTGGCGCACCTGCTGGGGTGTGCCCTGCGCATCGGCATTGATCGGCCAAAGGTAAAGTTCCCGAAGGCCGAAATCGCGGGCGAGATAGGAAAACGCGCCTTCGGACGTGACCAGCCAGCGGCGATCGGCGGGCAGCGAACGGGCGGCATCGCGCAGGGGGGCGATGGTTGCGGTGATCTGCGCCTTGTAGGCTTCGGCATTGGCCCGGTAGGACGCGGCATTGGCGGGATCGGCACCGGCCATCGCCGCTGCGATGTTGTCCACATAGATCAGCGCGGATTCCAGCGCCATCCAGGCATGGGGATTGGGCTTGCCGTCGTAATCCCCGCCGGTGATCGACATCGGCTGCACGCCGTCGCTCACCACCGCGACGGGCACATCGCCCAACTGGTCGATGAACTGCTGGAACCAGGATTCGAGGTTCAACCCGTTCGCGAGGATCAGCCCCGCGTCCCAGGTCCGCACCATGTCGCCAGCGGTCGGCTGATAGTTGTGGATGTCCGCGCCCGGTCTCGTGATCGATTCGACCGTGGCCGCGTCGCCCGCGACATTGCGGGCCATGTCGGCGATGATCGTGAAGGTGGTCGCGACCTTCAGCCGTTCGGCATGGGCGGGCAGGGCAAGGCAGGCAGCCAGGGCCGCAGCCAGCGGCAGTGTCATCAGCTTGGGGTTCCGGCAACTGTGGTTCATGCCCAAGTTATGTGAGAGCGATTCGCAACTGTCAATAGATGAGAATTAGTTGCAACTGAACGCGGGATGCGGCATGGAGGTTCCATGGAGAACCGGGCAACACGGCTGGAACAGGCCCTGCGCGACGCGGGGGTGCGGGTGACGCGGCAGCGCGCCGCGCTGCTGCGCGTCATTGCCGGCAGCGAGGATCATCCCGACGCCGCCGAACTGCACCGCCGGGCCGAGATTGCGGGGGCGGGCGTGTCGCTGGCCACGGTGTATCGGACCCTGACCACATTGCAGACCCAGGGCGTGATCGAGAAGCTGGAGTTCCAGGGCGAGCCTGCCCGGTGGGAGGCCGCCGACCAGCGCCACCACGACCACATGATCGACGTGGACACGGGCGAGGTGATGGAGTTCATCAACGACCGGATCGAGCGGTTGCAGGCCGAGATCGCGGCGGAAATGGGATACGAGATCGTCCACCACCGGCTGGAGCTGTATGTGCGGCGGCGGGGCTAAGGGGGCGTTGCCCCCATCGCTTCGCGATCCCCCCAGGATATTTGGGCAAAGGTGAATGCAGGTCTTCGACAAGATCATCTCGGACCGGGGGTCGCGCTATGCGGTGTCGGGCGGGGCGGCGGCCAGCCGGGCCGAGGCGCAGGCGCTGCTGGCCGGGTTGAAGCGCAACAAGCGGTTCGCCAAGGCGACGCACAACAGTTGGGCCGCGATCCTGTCGGGCGAGCCGGTCAAGGACGACGACGGAGAGGCGGGCGCGGGCGCGCTGATCCTGCAAATGCTGGACCGCGCCGGGCTGCGGGATCATGTGGTGATCGTGACGCGGTGGTACGGCGGCAGGCAGCTGGGCGGCGACCGCTTCCGCCATGTGGCGGACGCGGTCAGGCTGTATCTGCGCGAAACCGGGCTGGGCTAGCGCCAGCCGAGCGCCGGGGCGACGTGGCGCAGGATGCTGTCGAGGACATGGACGTTGTAATCGACCCCCAGCATGTTGGGCACCGTCAACAGCAGGGTGTCGGCCTCGGCGATGGCTTCGTCCTCGCGCAGTTGCTCGATCAGGCGGTCGGGCTCGTCGGCATAGCCGCGCCCGAACACGGCGCGATAGTTGTCGATGTTGCCGATCTGGTCGCTGTCCTTGCCGCCGCGCCCGAAGTAACGGCGGTCCATGTCGCTGACCAGGGCGAAGATCGACCGGCTGACCGACACGCGCGGCGTGCGTTCGTGTCCCGCGGCCGCCCAGGCCTGGCGATAGACGCGGATCTGGCGGGCCTGCTGGACGTGGAACGGCTCGCCCGATTCGTCCACCTTGAGGGTCGAGCTTTGCAGGTTCATGCCCATCCGCGCCGCCCATTCGGCCGTGGCGTCCGAGGCCGAGCCCCACCAGATGCGGTCGCGAAGCCCTTCGGAATGCGGCTCCAGCCTGAGCAGTCCCGGGGGGTTCGGGAACATCGGGCGGGGATTCGGGCGGGCGAAGCCCTTGCCTTCGAGTTGTTGCAGGAAGACCTCGGTATGGCGGCGGGCCATGTCCTGGTCGCTTTCGCCATCGGCAGGCCGATAGCCGAAGTGGCGCCAGCCATCGACCACCTGTTCCGGGCTGCCCCGGCTGATGCCGAGCTGCAAGCGCCCGCCGGAAATCAGGTCGGCCGCGCCCGCGTCCTCGACCATGTAGAGCGGGTTTTCATAGCGCATGTCGATAACGCCGGTGCCGATCTCGATCCGGCTGGTGCGCGCGCCGACGGCGGCCAGCAAGGGAAAGGGCGAGGCAAGCTGGCGGGCGAAATGATGGACGCGGAAATAGGCGCCGTCCGCGCCCAGTTCCTCGGCGGCCACCGCCAGGTCGATGGATTGCAGCAGCACGTCCCGGGCGGTGCGGACCTGGGAACCGCGTTCGGGCGACCAGTGGCCGAAGGACAGAAAGCCGATCTTCTTCATGGTTATCCCTTTATGCGCAGGATGCGCGTCGCCTGCGATGTAGGGGCCGACCCGACCGCGCCGCAAGGCGCGTGCATGCGCAGCGGTTGTGCGTTCCTGTCATTTCCAGCGGCGGTGGACCCAGAACCACTGGTCCATGTGCCGGCGCACCAGCATTTCCAGATCGTCGTTCAGCGCCTGCATCATCGCCGCCGGTTCGCCGTGCTCGACGGGTTCGCCCACACGCACGCGGAACCGCAGCCCGTCGGGGCGGCGGATGCCATGCACCGGCACCAGCAGCGCGTCATAGCGCAGCGCGAGTTCCGCAGGCGTCAGCACGGTTCGGCTGGGCAGGCCGAAGAAGGACAGTTCCGGCGCATGGCGATCATACTGGTCGAAGCCGAGCGCCAGCCAGCCGCCGCCCTTGAGAAACCGCAGCATCGAGGTCAGGCCCGATCGTCCGCGCGGAAACAGGGGTTCCGCAATGGCATGGATGGCGGGAATGTAGTGGCGGTTGAACGCCTCGTTGTTCATCGGGCGGTACAGGGCGCCCACCGGCCAGCCGCGCCCCGCCAGGGCCGCGCGCATGGCGTCGTAATTGCCGAAATGGGCGCAAGCGACGATAACGGGGCGCTGCGCGTCGAACGCGGCCTCCAGGGCGGGCAGGCCGGGGCCTTCCAGCGGGTCGGCGTCGTGGATGCGGTGGGTGAATTCCTCGCCCGAATAGATCTCGGCCACGGACCGGCCTGCATTGTCGGGAACGGCGCGGGTCAGCGCCCTGACTTCCTCCGCCGTCAGGTCGGGACGGGCCAGCGCCAGGTTTTCCCGGATGCGCCGGCGCCACCCGGCCAGGGGCGCCAGCACATGCGCGAACAGCCAGCCCACGGCGGGAATGCGCTTGTCATAGGGCAGCAGGCGCGCCAGCCCGATCACCGACAGGAAGGCCGCGTTGGCGATGCGGTCGGACAGGGGCGGTGTATCGGGCTGGCTCATGGGGTCTTTCGTGCCGCGCGGGCTTCTCGGGACCAGACATAAAGGCCCGCCGCCACGATAAGGGCGGCGCCCGCCACGGTCCAGAGATCGGGAAGCTGCCCGAACAGCAGCCAGCCCCACAGCCCCGCCCAGATCAACCCGGTATAGCCGAAGGGCGCCAGCACCCCCGCCTCGGCCGTGGCGAAGGCGCGGACCAGCAGATACTGGCTGAGCGTGCCGAAGACGCCCAGCAGCGCAAAGGCCCACAGGTCGGACGGGGCGATGGGCTGCCAGACGAAGGGCGCGACCAGCGAGGTCAGCGCGCTGCCCACGACCGCCGACCACATGACCGATGTGGCGACCGAATCCGCGCGCGCCATTCGCGTCAGCAGGGCGCCCGCCGCATAGGTGAAGGCCCCCGCCAGGGGCAGCAGGGCCGCGGGCTGGAAGACGCCCATGCCGGGACGGATGATGATCAGCGCGCCGATCAGGGCCGCGCCGATGCCCGCCAGCCGCCGCGGGCCGATCCTTTCGCCCAGAAACAGCGCCGCGCCCAGCGTGATCAGCACCGGGTTCAGGTCCATGATCGCCGTCGCCTCGGCCAGGCCGATCACCTGGAGCGAGGAAAAGAACAGCCCGACCGAACCCAGCTGCATCAGGGCGCGGGCGAATTGCAGGCCGGGGCGGCGGGTGCGCAGCAGCGGGAACATGGCGGCGCGGAAGATAAGCGCGAAGATCAGCAGGTTGCCGACGAAACGCGCCCAGACGACCTGGCCAGGGTGATAAGTCTGCGTCAGGTGCTTCGCCGTCGCATCCATCATGGTGAAGCCCAGGATCGCGGCCAGCAGCAGCATGATCCCGGTCGTTTGCGTGCCGGCGGGGCGCAGATCCCCTGCCGGTTCAAGGCGATGCTGGGGTTTCATGCGCCCGCTCCGCTTGGGCCGCAGTCGTTAACGGAAAAACTCATTCTTTGTTGCCGTGGAGGTAAACAGTTCTGTAACATATTTGTGTCAGAAGCGAATTTGATATTGCTGGGGTTGGAATGTCGTCCTTGTTCGGCACATTGGCAGAAATCGACTTTTCCATTTCAAGAAACGTGATCGACTGGACTGAACAATCGCGCTTGGTCCGCGGCATCATGGCGCCTTTTGTGGGCAACGGCCTGGTCAAGGGTGCGGTGCCGGCTGCCGTCTTCTGGTATCTGTGGTTTCGGAACGATGGGCAACCCGGAAAGCATTCCCGGCTGATCGCAACCCTGCTGACCGCGATGGTCGCCATCCTTGCAGGGCGGCTTCTGGCGAATTTCATGCCGTTCCGGCCACGTCCCCTCGCCACGGCGGAGGTCATGGGCGCCGAGGTCCAAACCTCGGTCTTTCTCGAGGAATGGAGTTCGATGCCCAGCGACCATGCCGTCATGTTTTTTGTTCTTGCCGGATGCATCTTCCTGATCTCGCGTCGTGCGGGCATCGCCTTGTTTCTGCATGCGGCGTTCCTGGTCTGCGCGGCGCGCGTTCTTTTCGGGATGCATTTTCTCAGCGACGTGGTGGTGGGCGCAATCGTCGGGACGGTGATCGCCTTTGCCGTGATGCCGGTTCTGGCGCGCATCGTTCAGAAACAGCGCGAACGCCGCAACTGGACCATCCGGCCGGAAATGGAATATCCCCTGCTGTTTCTGGTGACGTTCCAGTTCGCGACCATGTTCGATGGCGCCAGGGACCTTGCCGTCCGGGCGGCAAGGTTCCTGTTCTAGCCTGCCATGCCGCCCTTGCGCGCCAGGGGATGATGGGTCAGAACCAGATCGCGCATCCGCTCGTCAAGGACATGGGTATAGATCTCGGTCGTGCCCAGGTCGGCATGGCCCAGCAGGGTCTGGATGGACCGCAGGTCGGCACCGCCTTCCAGCAGATGGGTGGCGAAGGCGTGGCGGATGACATGCGGCGTCACGCGCGACGGCGACAGGCCGGCGGCCACCGCCATGTCGTTCAGAAGCCGCCCGAAGGTCTGGCGGGGCATGTGGCCTGCCGCGCCGGGGGCGGGAAACAGCCAGCGCGCGCCCTTGCCCGCGACAAGGCGTCCAAGCGCGCTGTCCCTGGCCGCATTGTCGCGGACCGCCAGCCAGGCCGACAATGCGCGACGGGCGGGCGGGGTCAGCGGCACCATGCGTTCCTTGTCGCCCTTGCCCCGGATCAGCAGCACCCTGGGATCGCCCCGGCAGGCGGCGACCGGCAAGGTCACCAGTTCGCTGACGCGCATCCCCGTGGCGTAAAGCAGCTCGATCAGGCAAAGGTTGCGGGACCGTTCGGCATCCGTGCGCCCGACCTGGGGGGCGGCGGCCAGCAGGGCGTCGATCTCGGCCCGGTCCAGGGTCTTGGGCAGCCGCCGGGCGCGGCCCGGCCCGCTGATGCGGATGGCGGGGTCGTCGTCGCGCCAGCCTTCCTCCAGCGCGAAACGCGTGAACTGCCGGATCGCCGACAGGCGCCGTGCCCGTGTCGCCCGCGACAGGCCCTGGGCGTCGCAATGGGCCAAGTAATCCTCGACCCGTTCGCGGGTCAGGTCGGCCAGGGCCAGCCCGCGCGCGGCCAGCCAGTCCGACAGGTCGCGCAGGTCGCGGCCGTAAGCCAGCACCGTGTTGCGGGCAGAGCCGGATTCGGCGGCCTTGGCGTCCAGAAAGGCCGAGATGGCGCGATGGTCGGCGATCATGGGTCTTGCCGCATCACCGGCAACAGCGACAGCTGCGCGGCCGCCAGATCGGCCTCGGCCGTCAGCCCGAGCGCGCGCAGGGCGGCAAGGCCGCGCCCGGCGCGGGGCAGGTCGCCGTCCAGCCCCGCGTCCACATCGGCCATGGCGTTCAGCAGCGCCTCGCCCTTGTGGGTGCCGGGGGCCGCCGCCGGGTCGGCCTTCAGCGCCGGATCCAGCACAAGCGGCACGGGGGTCGGCAGGCCCTGCCATTGCCGCAACCATGCCGCGATCTCGGCCGGCCGGCCTGTTGTGCCGCCTTCCGGCAGGTCGGCGGCGATCATGGCGGCCAGCACGTCGGCCATGCCGGCCATGCGGAACTCGTCAAAGGCCTGGGGCAGGGCCGGCGACGGATCGCCGCCCGCCAGCGCCGCTTCCAGCGTGCGCATCGCCCCGGCGCGTTCCCAGACCCCGCCCGAGGCCGCGGGCTTCTGTTCGCTGTAAAGGGCGCGCAAGGTGGCGGGCGGAATGGCCCCGGCGCGGGCCAGACGCTCGGCCGCTTCCAGGCGGGCCTTCCAGCCGTTCATCGGGCGCAGGTCGGAATGGGCAAAGGCGATGGGCAGGGACGAGGTGGGCAGCGGCTGGCCGATCGCCTCGCGGATGCGGAAATCCAAGGGCGTCATGCGGTCGGACGGGGGCAGCGCCTGGTCGCTGTCCACATAGGCATCGTCCAGGAAATGCGTCAGCAGCACCGCCTGGCGCCGGTCCAGCAGGTTCAGGCTTTCCGCCCCGTGCAGGCTGATCGCGGCGGCGGCCCAATCGCCCGTCTGCGCCAGGCAGAAGATCCGCGCGGCAAAGCTGGGGGCGATGCCGGGGGTGTTGTTCATGATGTCGCAGGCCCGCCCCTCGTCCCCCTTGAGCAGCGCGATGTCGAACAGGCGGCGGAAGATCTCGGGGTCGCTGGGCCCGGCGGCGATCAGCAGGGCCTGCGCCCGGTCCAGCGCGCCCGCATCCAGCAGGCGGTCGGCGCGGGCCAGGAACAGCGTTCCCTGCGGCGCGCCGGGTTCCGCCGGGGGCGGGATCAACTGCGTGACAAGAACGCGGTTCAGCAGCGCGTTCATCGCAGGCAGCCGCGCCGGAGTGCGCAGGATCAGGTCGGCCAGCACGGCGGGACTGCTGCCCTGCCACAGGGTGGGGGGAAGACCCGCCTTGCGCGGCGTCATCAGGCCCGCGGCGTCGGGATTGCCGTTGCCAAGGCGCGTGACCTGAACCGATCCCACCGCGCCCGTGGTGGCAACCGGCTTGGGACCGGGCGCGCCGGGCAGGCCGGGGGGCGGCTTGTCGCCGGGCCGCCAGGCCGAGCTTTCGCGGTCCGGTCCGCGCACGCTGCCCGACAGCCAGTCGCTGGCCGACAGCGGCGGCTCGGCCCCGGCAGGGCCGCACAGGCCAACCGCAAGGGCCAGCGGCAGCAGGCGGGAACGGCGGCCCGTCACTCGGCCTCCGCCCCGTTTGCGGCGGGCGCTGGGGCAGGGGCGCCGCTGACGGGGCTGCGCACCTCGGACCGGACCGGCTGCATGTCGCCGAAATAGGCGTAACCGGCCAAACCGATCACCGCCGCCAGAATCAGCACCACCAGAACCTTGAGCAGCCGCATCGAATTTTGCCTCGTTCGTCGTTGTTTTTCGTGTCTCGGACCGGTCTTCCGCCGGCTCGGCCGGAATATATATGGCATTTTCCGAAAGATCACGCCATTCAGTCGGGCCAAGAAACGGGGGACGGACATGCGCCAGCGCCTGAGGCGTCATATCGTGCTGGTCGGGATGATGGGGGCGGGTAAGACCGCGCTCGGGTCGGAACTGGCCCGGCGGGTGCATGTGCCCTTCACCGATTCGGATGTCGAGATCGAGACGGCGGCGGCCATGTCCATTTCCGAGATCTTCGCCCGGGACGGCGAGGCCTTCTTCCGCGACCGCGAGGCGCAGGTGATCGCGCGCATTCTCAGGGAATCGCCGCGCGTGATCTCGACCGGCGGGGGGGCCTGGATGCAGGACCGCAACCGCGCGGCCATCAAGGCGGCGGGCCTGTCGGTCTGGCTGGCCTGCGATCTGGAAACGTTGTGGCACCGGGTGCGCCAGCGCAGCACGCGGCCCCTGCTGCAAACCCCCGATCCCAGGGGCACGCTGGCCCGCCTGCTGGCCGAACGCGATCCGACCTATGCCCTGGCCGAACTGACCTTTCCCGCCCGGTCCGGCGACAGCGTCGATGCCGCCACGACCCGGCTTCTGGACGCCATCCGCGCCGCCGACCCCGACCTTGTGACCGAGACGCCATGACCCATCATCCCGAACCCGTCACCGTTCATGTGCCCCTGGGCGATCGCGCCTATGACGTGCGCATCGGCGCGGGCCTGATCGACCGCGCGGGCGCCGAGATCGCGCCGCTGCTGCGCCGCCCCCGGGTCGCCGTCGTCACGGACGAAACGGTGGCGGGGCTGCATCTGCCGCGCTTGCAGACCGCCCTGGCAACCGAGGGGATCGCGTCCGAGGCGCTGGTTCTGCCCGCAGGCGAGTCGACGAAAAGCTGGCCGCATCTGACCGCCTGCGTCGAATGGCTGCTGGACCAGCGGGTCGAGCGGCGCGACATCGTGGTGGCCTTCGGCGGCGGGGTGATCGGCGATCTGGTGGGCTTTGCGGCGGCGATCCTGCGCCGGGGCGTGCGCTTCGTGCAGATCCCCACCACCCTTTTGGCGCAGGTGGACAGCAGCGTCGGCGGCAAGACCGGCATCAACAGCCCCCACGGCAAGAACCTGATCGGCGCCTTTCACCAGCCTTCGCTGGTCCTGGCCGACATCGCGGTGCTGGACACGCTGGCCCCGCGCGACTTCCTGGCGGGCTATGGCGAGGTCGCGAAATACGGGCTGCTGGGGGATGCTGGTTTCTTCGAATGGCTGGAGGTGAACGCCCCTCGCCTGCGCGACGACATGGCCCTGCGCCAGCACGCGGTCGCCCATTCCGTCGCCATGAAGGCCGGGATCGTCACGCGCGACGAAACCGAACAAGGGGAACGCGCGCTGTTGAACCTGGGCCACACCTTCGGCCATGCGCTGGAATCCGCGACCGGCTATTCCGGCAGGCTGCTGCATGGCGAAGGGGTGGCGATCGGCTGCGCCCTGGCCTTTGACCTGTCGGCGCGCATGGGGCTGTGCAGCCAGGAAGCGCCGTCGCGCGTGCTGGCGCATCTGCGCGACATGGGAATGCCCGCCGCCATCCGCGACATTCCGGGCGATCTGCCCGACGACGCGGCGCTGATCGCGCTGATGGGGCAGGACAAGAAGGTCGTGGACGGCCGCCTGCGCTTTGTCCTGGCGCGCGGCATCGGCGAGGCTTTCGTCAGCGACGAAGTGCGGCCCGGCCTGCTGGCCGCCGTGCTGCGGGACGCGCGCTAGGCGCGCGCCCGTCCCGGATCAGAACGGGATTACTCACGGGTATGCCGAAGTGTATGTGTTGGTGAAGGTCACAGAACATCCGGTTTTTTGTTGAGCTTTCGGCAGTTCTTCCCGCTTGGGGAATTGGCTCCACGGGAAGAGATCCGGAAGTTTCATAGGCGTTATACGCTCTTCTGCTCTCCAACCGGAAGTTTTGTCGGATCGTCGCGCTCGGTACTGGGGCGACCGTCGCGCAAGATCCGGCCGCCTCGTCGACCATTTGAACAGTACTGATCAGGGAGCCTTGCACCTGCTGGTCGACGGCACCGAGCAATGAGCGAAAGTTGGTGATGCCCACGTCTTTGTCGCGGTTAACCACTGCTCGGGCGAATTTGTGGGCATCCACGCCGCCTCCAGCGCCAGCCGCTGGGAGGCGCTGGACCCGATCCGGCAAGGCGTGGCCAGGCACTTCGGCGCACTCGAGGGGCCTGGCGTGGCCCAGGGTCTCGTGCTGCGCCACGACCACGGCTCTAATTACATGTCGGGCAATTTCCAGCGCGAGATCCAGTTCCTCGGCATGACCAGTTCGCCCGCCTTTGTTCGTCAGCCCGAGGGCAACGGCGTGGCCGAACGAGCGATCCGGACACTGAAGGAGCAGCTCCTCTGGGTTCGGCACTTCGCCACAATCGAGGAAGCTCCGTATGGTGCTGTTTCTGTGGAAAGAACAACGCTAGCTGGATGGATATGCAAGGCTAGGCAACCTTTGGTCTACACAGCCTACCCCTCAAGATTGCGCGGAGAGGGGCGGTCGAGTTTTCATCTCCTCCGCCAAGACACCGGCCGCTCGCTGAGACTTGGCTATGACCCGGCAATGCAGGCGACAACCAGTAGGTCGCCGGTCGGGTGGTTTTCAACTCGATCTTCCAGATCCTGTTCTTCTTCACCTCCGCCTGGCTGTTCCGTATCCCTCCGGTGGAGGCCGTCTGACGGGATTTCGGCGTCGGTGATAAGTCCGACCTTATGGCCGACCATACGTTCAGACCTGGAATCGAAGTTCTGTCTGCCGCGGACGTGCCGCGCCGGCGGCACTGGAGCGATGCCGACAAGCTTCGGATCGTGGAGGAGAGCTTTCTGAGGCATCGTCAGGTTGCGGCGACGGCCCGGCGGCACGGTGTTTCGCGCTCTCTTCTGACGACATGGCGGCGGCAGTATCGGAACGGTGAACTTGGCGACGAGACGCCGGCATTCATCCCGCTGACGCTTTCGCCAGAGGCGCCTGCGGCAGTGCCCGCGACGGCCTCAGTGGCGCGGCGTGATACGCTGGATATCCAGCTTGAGATCGTGTTGCGGAATGGGCGTCGGCTTCTCTTCCCTTCCACTGCGGACCCGGAGATGCTGGCCCGGCTCCTCCCGGTGCTGGACGCTTGATGATCGCCTTCCCGGCGGGGGTGCGTGTGTGGATCGCGGGCGGGGTGACGGACATGCGGCGCGGCATGAACACCCTGGCACTTACGGTTCAGCAGGGGCTCGGGCGCGATCCGCATGCGGGCGAGATCTTCTGCTTTCGCGGGCGCAAGGGCGACCGCGGCCTACGTCGGATGGTTACGATCCCCCACCTCCCGCCTGACGACAGCCGAACCTGCCTCTGGTGTCTCGCGCAAGCCATATGATTTGCTACATGTCGCTCAGATATCCAGTCTCCTCTTCGTGAGCATCGCTCTCAGACGACGGGAATGTAACCGGTACAGGTCCAATCACGCATCGAACGTGTCATTCAGCCAGTTCCAGAGGTCGCCCTTCAGTTCCAATCCCACGCCGGGCACGTCAGGCAGTGTTACCCGTCCGTCCTTGATCTCCGAGTTGTCGGCAAAGCCGCCAAGCGGCTGAAACACGCCAGGGTAGCTCTCGTTGCCGCCGAGCCCAAGGCCTGCAGCAAGATGCAGCGACATCTGGTGCCCACCATGCGGATGGACACTTCGGGGGCTCCAGCCATGCGAGTGCATGATGTCCAGGGTTCGCAGGTAGTCTGGAAGACCGTAGGCAAGGCCGCAGTCGAACTGCAGAATGTCCCGGTCTGCGCGCATGCCCCCGTAGCGGAGAAGATTGCGAGCGTCTTGGGAGGAGAACAAGTTCTCTCCTGTTGCCAGCGGACCATCGTAATGCTCTGCGAGAACGGCCTGCAGCCGGAAGTCAAGGGGATCGCCCGCCTCTTCAAACCAGCGAAGTTTGAATGGTTCCAGCGCCTTGGCATAGGTGAGCGCGGTCTGAATATCAAAGCGGCCATTGGCATCAACGGCTACGCGGTCGCCCCCTCCCATGGTCGCGACTGCAGCTTCGATCCGCGCCAGGTCCTCTGCCAATGAGGCCGCACCAATCTTGATCTTGGTTTCACGGTATCCAAGGTCCAGATAGCCTTTAAGCTCGTCAACGAGCGCTTCGACACCTTTACCAGGGACATAATATCCACCGGCTGCATAGACTGCGACGTCGGCGTCAGCCACACCGCTGCGAAAGCGGTTCGCAAGCAGCCGGTAGAGCGGAAGTTCCTCGGCTTTGGAGCGCAGGTCCCACAATGCCATGTCAAGCGCACCCATGGCCGAGGCACGGTCACCGTGCCCGCCGGGCTTTTCGTTGCGCATGGCCACATCCCAGCAGCGGAATGGATCTACTAGGCCGCAGTCGTCCCTCAGATCCGCCGGGTCTGCCGCCACCAAGCGTGGGATCATCCGGTCGCGCAGAATGCCGCCCACAGCCCAACGCCCTATGGAGCCAAAACCAAAGCCAACAAGTGGTTTTCCCTCGCGCATCTGGTCGGAAACGACGGCAACCGCAGTTGTCGTAAGACCTGCAAAATCCACCATGGCATTTGCGCCCGGAGAAGTGATGGGCAAGGGCGATTCAAGGATCTGAAGGATTTTCATTAGGATTCTTTGTTGATGATAGAGGGTACGACGGCCAAACCGCCCCGTGCGAGGCGAACAGGGTCCACAAGACGGTCGAACTCTTCCACGGTCATCAGGCCATCCTGGATGGCCGCTTCCCGCAACGTCAAACCGTCAGCCTCTGCCCGCCGTATCAGTGACGCGACGACGTCATAACCATGATGCGGAGTCAGAGCCGTAGCAGCCATCATCGATCGATCGAGATTTTCAAGAATTCGCCTTTTATTCGGGCGAATGCCTGCCAAGCAGCCCGAGGTGAAGCGGGGGATGCTCTGGCTAAGGGCGGCGATGGAGCCAAGCAGCGCGTGGATGATCACCGGCTTAGACACGTTCAGTTCGAACACACCGGATGCGGCACCCCGTGTCAGGCAGGTGTGGTTGCCACATACGTGATGACACACCTGTAGCAGCGCTTCGCCAAGGGTGGCGTTTCGCTTCCCCGGCATAATCGAGGAGGTGAGCCCGTCATCGGGCAGGATCAATTCGCCGATCCCCGCATTCGGGCCGGAGGAAAGATGCCGAATGTCGTTCACGAGCCTGGTAAGGGCAACAGAGAGCGCCTCACAGGTGGCTGACAATGCAACAAGCGCATCATGCCCGGCCATGGCCTCGACTTTGACCGCGGCGGCACGGAAAGGTCGACCAGTAGCATCCTGGAGGTGCCTGCAGAAGGCTTCATCGAAGCCGTCGGGTGCATTCAATCCGCTTCCTGCCGCGGTGCCTCCTTGGGGGAGATCATGAAGATCCGCCACGGCATCAGCCATACGGCAGCTAATCCTGCGGATTTCCACCGCAGCCGCCGAAAAGCCCTGTGAAAACGGTACAGGAACAGCATCATTGAGATGGGTCCTGCCCAGACGCGCGAGATCAGAAAAGGCGGCTGCCCGATCCTCAAGCGCTGCGGCGAGATCCCGTAGCGCAGGAAGAAGATGCATCTCCGTTTCAATGATCGCCGAGATATGCATAACTGTCGGAAAGCTATCGTTCGACGACTGACTGCGGTTGACGTGATCGTTGGGGTGAACGGGCCGCTTGCCGCCCAACGGAGCGCCTGCAAGCTGGTTCGCGCGGTTGGCGATGACCTCGTTCGCCGTCATGTTTGTCTGGGTGCCGCTTCCGGTCTGCCAGACGGGAAGCGGGAAGTGATCGTCAAACGCTCCGGCGGCAAGCTCCCCTGCCGCGCGTACGATCAGCGCCGCACGCTCTTCATCGAGAGCGCCCAGTACGGCATTCGCCCGTGCGGCTGCCGATTTTTGCAGCCCAAAGGCCCGTAGCAGCGCAATCGGCAGTCGAGGTTCACCAGCACCGAAAGTGGCGATGGCCCGCTGTGTTTGGGCTCCCCAAAGTCGATCAGCGGGTATTTCGACGTCGCCAAACGCATCGGCTTCCAGTCTCATGCTCATCGTCCTGCAAGCATCCTGTCCACCATGTCAGGTGCGGTTCCAAGATAGTTTCGCGGATCCGTCAGGCGCTCGATTTCTTCGATGCCAAGTGCCTCGACCACCTCAGGTATCGTGCCCAGAGCCTCAGCAAGGCTTACATCGTCTTCCACTGCACGGCGACAGCCGGCGTAGACAATGTCGTGCGCTTCCTTGCGCCCTGTATACGAAGCAAGCGCCATCATCACTGCTTCAGCGACAATAAGGCCGCGGGACTGGCCGAGATTACGCGCCATATTGGCGGGGTGCACAACCAAACCGCCGAGCATGAACTCGGCTTGTGCCAACGCGCCGGAAGTAAGAGCAAACGCCTCTGGGATGGCCGACCATTCCAGATGCCAGGGTCCGGTCGCACGCTCGAAATCGTGGACCATAGCATCCAGCATGGAGGTTGCGTGATTGCGGACAATTTTCGCACTCGCCAGGATCAGCTCGCAAGACACCGGATTCTGCTTCTGGGGCATCGTGCTCGACGCACCTCGATGCCGGACGAAAGGCTCGGAAACCTCACCAAGCTCTGTCGTCATCATGATCGAGATGTCGAAGGCGATCTTGGCCAAGCTGCCCGAGATCAACGCCAGCAGTTGCACCGCCTCGGTCACGCTGTCACGCGCGGAGTGCCAGGTAATTGCGGGTACCCCAAGGTCCAGTTGGGCAGCCAAAGCCTCCTGCACCTCGAGCCCCCTTGAGCCGAGTGAGGCGAGTGTGCCCGCTGCGCCCGAGAACTCCACCACCGTCACACGCGGCGCGATCTCCTCTAGCCTCCGGGCGTGTCGGTCCAAAGAGGATAGCCAGACGGCAGCCTTGTAGCCGAAGGTCACTGGCAGCGCGTGCTGAAGGTGCGTTCGGCCTGCCATGGGCGTATCACGGTGCTTGCGGGCAAGCGTTGCGAGCGCGGACCGGACCGCGTCTACCCGCCGGGCAATCAGGGCAAGCCCCTCACGGAGCTGCAGAACCGTGGCAGTGTCCATGATATCCTGGGTGGTGGCGCCCCAGTGGAGGAAGCGTCCCGCTTCCCCTGCCGCCGGCGCGAGCTGCTCTACGATGGGCAGAATGGGATAACCGACGATCTCGGTCTCGCTCCGCAAGCGTTCCATGTCGAACTGACAGGTTTTTGCAGCGGCCGAGATTCCCTCGGCCGCCTCGACGGGGATTATCCCCAACCCGGCCTGCGCCCGCGCTAGCGCCACCTCGGTCTCTACGCAGCGCGCTATATATGCATCGCCGTCGAAGATCGCGCGCATCTCCTTATCTGCGAAGCTGTTGCCCCATATCGGGGAATCGATGGCGCTGACACGGGCCGGAGCTGCAGTCATGGTCTGGTTACTCCGTCATCTCTGCAGGTACGAGTGCCTCAGGCAGGTCAATGCCCTGCTCGCGATAGAAACGGACTGCACCCGGATGGTAGGGAAGGAAGCTGTTGGCCGTGACGTTCTCGAGCAGGGTTTCGGATGCCGAGGCGTGGGTGGCGACAAGGTCTTCCTGGTTTTCGAATACCGCCTTGACGATCTCGTAGGCAAGCGACTCCGACATCTGGGAGCTGGCGAAGGCCACGTTCCACATCGCAAGTGTTGTGATGTCCTCCGCTTGCGACGAATAGGTACCGGCCGGGATCGTGAACTCTTGGGCATAGGGAACCGAGGACTTCAACGTTTCAATCTCCTCTGAGGTCAGCCCGAAGAAGACTGTGGGAGCGAGCGTCTCAAGCTCACTGAACGCGGCGATCGGCAGTCCAGCGGCCGTGGTCACGGCATCAAGTCGGCCGTCCGCGAGTTGGGAGGTTTGGTCTCCCAACGGGCCATTCTGCACATTGACGGTTATGCCCAGCGCATCAAACCACCGTGCCCAGTAGGTTCCGCCAGTTCCTCCGCGCGGCCCAGCGCCAACGGTCTTTCCAGCAAGATCGCCCAAGGACTTAATGCCGCTGCGCTCGAGTGCTGCACCTTGGAAGGGCGTTACATACATTGGAAAGAGCGCGCGAATGTCATCGTATTTGATGCCGGGATCGAGATCCAGTTCACCTTGTAGCGCCTCATAGGCCGGTCCCATAGTGGTAAGACCGATGTCGATCCGTCCAGAGTGGACCAGAACAAGGTTCTGGGTTGGACCCTGGGTTTGCTGGGTTGAGGCCGGAACACCAACATGCTCAGAAATGAGGCTCGCGACACCTTGGCCATAGATCGCGTGAGTTCCGCCAGGCGAAGCTGTTCCAATGACAACGGTGTTGGGCCAATCTGATCGAGCGGCTTCTTGTGCAAGCGCCGTGCTCCCGGCAACGGCGGCGATGGAAAGCCCGATGAGGGTTTGTCTGATCATGGTATATCCTCCCTTGGATCAGTTTGCGGTCAGGCCGCGCCGGCCGCCCGACGGCCGAACCGACGCACAGCAACGATAACGGCGCCGAGGAGCAGGCCGGCAAAGTCGGTGTAGATGTCGCCTGCGATCAGCAAGAGCGCTGCCGCGACAAGGCCAAGCCTCATAACCGCCGGAAGCCGTCCGCCCAGCCACCCTTCACTGGCGGTGGCAAGCGCCCAGACGCCGAGAAGCGCAGTGATGGTGGTACGGATGATTTCGAAGATACTGCCTTCAAGCAGCACGCCCTGATTGTGAATGAACAGGAATGGCACAATGAACGCAGCCAAACCGTAGCGGACAGCCTTGAAAGAAGTCTTCCAAGGATCCGCACCCGCAAGCGCTGCCCCGGCAAACGCCGACAAGGCAATAGGTGGCGTGATCGTGGAGATCACCGCGAAGTAGAAAATAAAGAGGTGCACGGGCAGAACGTCGAGCCCCATTCGGGTCAGTGCGGGCGCCACGACCGATGCCGCGATGGCATAGGCGGCCGTGGTGGGCATACCCATTCCGAGGATCAGCGCGATCAACATGGCGAAAACGAGGGCCAAAAACTCACTCTGGCCCGCCACCCCCAGGAGCAGTGACGAGAACCGTCCGCCAAGTCCGGTCAGACCAATGACGCCAACGACAATTCCCGCACAGGCGCACACCGCTGCCAGCTGCAAGGATTGCCGCGTGCCAATCGAGAGCGCCTCCAGGACATCGGCAAAGGTGCCGTGAAGCGCAGGAGTAACAGCCGTCCTCCGCCTTATCATAGCTGTCGCGACAATGGTTACGAGACCTGCACCGGTGGCGATCAGCCCGTGAGTGTTTGCGGCCGTGTTTGGAGCTAAGAGCACCGTCGCAATCACAGCAATGACCGGCACCGCGTGAATGCGAGTGTCGAGGCCGAGCCGCTGCTGAAGCATGACCAGTACAGCGATGGCAATGCCCCAGGAGCCAGCAGAGATAATGGAGAACCCGGCAAAGAGGAACACGATAAGCAGGGCCAGGGGCGCGAGAATGAAGGCATCGCGTGCCATCGGTCGCAGAGCAGGAAGCTCCGAGCGGGGAAGTCCCTCAATCCCCTCTTTGCGTGCCTCGAGGTCGATGTGAACATAGACCGCGAAGTAGTAAAGAATGCAGGGGATCAGCGCAGCAGTGATGATCGAAGTGTAGGGAATTCCCGTGACCTCTGCCATGATGAACGCGCCCGCGCCCATGATGGGCGGCGTAAGCTGCCCTCCCGTCGATGCTGCCGCCTCAATGGCGCCTGCGCTTGCCGGCCGGTACCCCACCCGCTTCATTACCGGGATCGTGAAGGTGCCGGAGGCCACCACGTTCGCCACGCCCGAGCCGGAGATCATTCCGAACAGGATGGATCCGAAGAGCGACACCTTGGCTGGGCCGCCCCGGAGTTGGCCAAAGGCACCGAAAGCCAAATTCATGAAGAAGTCGCCGACCTTCGACACCTGTAGAAAAGCGGCGAAAAGCACGAAGAGGACGATGTAGAGGGCCGCAGCAGCGGTTGTGATCCCGAAAATGCCTTCCATCGAATAGACGAAGGTGGTGAACTCGCCGAAACCGTAGCCGCGGTGGAACAAGACGCCAGGCAGCCACGGACCAACAAAGCCGTAAAGGATGAAGATGCCCGCCAAGATGGGCAGCGCCAGCCCGGCTGTCCGTCGAGCGAACTCGATCACCACCACGATACCTGCTGTTGCAAGTACGACGTCTGTCGCGGTCATCAAGACGCCGGTGCGCAGGATCAGGCCTTCCAGGTTCCACCAGATGTAACCTGCCGCAGCCAGAGCGAAGACTGATAGCAGGATGTCGAGCGGCGGAATGCGCCCGCCCGGCCTGCCAAAGGGGGCATAAAGTGCAAAGGCAATCACTGCGGCGATGTTGACGTGGAGCGCGCGAAATACCCAAGCATCCAGCTGCACAAAATTTAGCACCAGCAGGTGGAAAGACGCGTACAGCACGCAAAGGGTGCCAATCATCGCTTTTTGCCATCCAGAGAGAGACCTGACCTTTGAACCGAAGTCGAACTTCTCGGCGTCTTCGACAGCAGCATCAACCACTGTGTCTGCTTCGGTTGTCGGCATCGTATCTCCTCCTTCTGGAGTATGTCCGTACAAACTTATATGTTCGGTCATACAGAGGCACATTGCCGTGAGTCAACCGTCGTGACAGAATCGGCATGGCAAGAGAGAGACCAATGCAGAAACAACCGATCTATGCGGAGCTTGCCGATGCGCTCATTCGGGAGATCCATGAAGGGGTTCACCCCGTCGGCGCTTTGCTGCCCACTGAATTGGAAATAGCGGCCAAGCAAAAGATAAGCCGCTCGACCGCTCGCGCAGCCTTGAACCGGCTGGTCTCCCTGGGCTTAGTAACGCGGCAGAAGGGAGTCGGAACGCGCGTTAGTGCGACGAAGCCGGGCGCCTATGGAGCCTCGACCAGCACGATGGAGGAGCTTGCGCATTTCGGAGCCGCAACGCATCGCGAGGTGCAGGGTACCAAGGAAGTAGTTGCAGATGAGGAACTGGCGCGATCACTTGGTTGCCGCCCGGGAAGCCGTTGGATCGACGTCTCCGTGATAAGGACCGAACCAGGAGCGGTGGCCCCGCCAATCTGCTGGACAGATAACTACATTGCCACAGAGTTTGGGGCTGTCGCGTCGGAGATCGGAACCTTTCCTGGTCTGATCGCAGAACTTATTGCGCAGCGCTACGGGACCGAAGTGGACGAAGTACAACAAATCATTCGACCTGCACTGCTCGATGCCGGCATTGCACGAGCTATTGCCGCGCAACCAGGCGAACCTACGCTGGAGATCATCAGACGTTACCTGTCGGCCGGCCGGATAATCTACATCAGCGTCAGCCAACATCCAGGTGACCGTTTCGATTACAGGATGTCCCTGAAGCGGCAGGCAAGATCATAAGGTATGCCCAAAGCAGACACTCTGTGGCGTCGACCATCTGACCAGCCGCCGACGGTATCTTTGTGCCGAGTTGGGTCTGCAACGACTCACAGGGAGAGCCGTCATGTTAAAAAGTATCACGGTCGGGCTCGATCGGGCAAAGAATGTGTTCCAAATGCATACAGCTGACGGTGCAGAACGAAATATTCTTTGCCGAGGAGTTCTGCGTACGAAGGTCGTGGATTTTTTTGGCCAGCCGCCCTCTTGAGTCGTGGGAAAAGGGGGACTGTGTCGGCGCGCATTTTTGGGCCGGAAGATGGGCAAGTTAGGTCATGAAGTGCGGCTCATCTCGCCCGCTTATATGAAGGCGTACTCGTACTCAAAGCCGCCTTCCTGCAAAAACTCTGATGAAGAGGGATGTCACGCCACACTCCAGAACCCCTCGTGATACGGCCGGAGTTAAAGGCGTCGTTCCACGTCACGGTGCCGATCTACTTATCGGGCGGGAACCGCTCCAGCTTGTCGATCTTCGCGTAAAGAAGCTAGTTGGCCATAGTGGTCTCGCCCACCCGACCATGATCACGGGCTGGAAAAGAACCGCGAGAGTCGGTGGTTGATAATGTGCCTGGCCGATAATGGACATCTTGAGGCACTCGATGGCTTGCACAAAGGAGCAGAAGAAGCCGTGCTGGTCTGATGAGGAGGAGCGCTTGATCTGCATGCAGGCGGCGGCATCCTTCGCCATGCTCTTCACGGAGGTCGTGGAGGCGGTCCTCCAAAACCTGGAGAAAATCATTCGGGCCGCATTGGGCTTCGAAGCCAAACCGGCTGCGTTCTTACCAAACCCGCGCCAAGGCTTCTGCCAGCAACCGACGCAGAGCTGCGTCGGTTTTGAAGCCGGCATGTGCTGTTACGGTCACGTTCGGGAGAAGCAACAGGGGATGATCAGCAGGCAGTGGCTCTTCATCAAAGACATCCAGTGCCGCATGGCCCAATCGACTTTCCGACAAGGCCGCGACGAGCGCTGGGGTGTCGATGAGTCCCGCGCGCGCAGTGTTGACGATCACTGCATCGCGCTTCATCCGACCCAGCGCGGTTGCATCAATTATACCCGACGTTTCCGCAGTCAGTGCCAGATGAAGGCTGATGACATCTGCGGTCTCCAGCAGGTTATTGAGCGGCACCGGGGGGCAGGGCGCCTCAGAAACGGGGGAGCGGTTCCATCCCACCACATTGAACCCCAGGCCAGCAGCCAGCTTGGCTGTCGCGCGGCCAATCCCGCCCATGCCGACGACGCCAAATGTGAGATCCTGGAACTCCCGTCCAGCGAGCGGCTCCCAATGCCCGGCGCGTATGCTGCGGTCCATTGTCGCGATCTGGCGGAGCGCGCCCAGCGCAAGCGCAATGGAATGCTGGCCCACTGCCCGGTCGCCATAGCCGCGGATCGTCTCTACCGAGACGCCGCGAGCCTGAGCGGCCTCCATGTCGATATAGGAGGATGCGCCCGTGCCCAGGAAGATGATCCGCCGCAGCAATGGTGCTGCGTCCAGATCGGCCGCAGCCATATAGGTATGCCCATTCCAAACGGTCTCCGCCTCCGCGATCAGGCCGCGCAGCTTTTCCGGCTCGGGATCGCCTTCATGGATGACCATGTCATCAGGGCAATCCAGATCGTGAAGCAGCCGCACGCTGTGCGGAGTCGCATCCACATAGACCAGCTTGCCCATGATCATTCCATCGGATGAATGACGCGGTGCAGGAAGTCCTGGGTGCGAGGATGCTGCGGGTTACGCAGCACCTCTTGCGGCGAGCCTTGCTCCACGATCGCCCCGCCCTCGAGAAAGAGAACGCGGTCGGCAACAGCACGTGCAAACTCCATCTCGTGAGTGACGACGACCATGGTCATTCCCTCGGCCGCAACGTCCCGCATGACGGCCAGCACCTCGCCCACCAGTTCGGGATCAAGGGCCGATGTAGGCTCGTCGAACAGGATCGCCTTTGGTTTCATCGCCAGAGCGCGTGCAATGGCCACGCGCTGTTGCTGCCCGCCCGACAGCTTGCCTGGATAGGCCCCCAGCTTGTCCCCCAATCCAACCTTGTCCAGAAGCTCTGCCGCCTCGTCACGCGCTTCTGCCCGGCTGACCTTCTTGACGAAGACCGGCCCCTCCATGACGTTTTCCAACGCGGTCCGGTGTGGAAACAGGTTGAAGCGCTGAAACACCATCGACACCTGGGTGCGAATGCTTGTGATCGAGCGGTCGGCGGGATCGACTTTGACACCCTCGATCAGGATCGCTCCACGCTGATAGGTTTCCAGTCCGTTGATGCAGCGCAGGATCGTCGATTTGCCAGAGCCGGAGGGGCCGATGATGCAGACCACCTCGCCCTTGTTGACGTCGAACGATACGCCCTTGATGACCTCCAGCTTGCCGAAGGATTTGTGTATATCCTGAACCTGGATCATGCCTGCGAATACCTTTTCTCCAAATGCCGGGTGAGGAAGGTCAGCGGCAGGCTGAGCGCCAGGTAGATCAGCGCCACGAGCGTGAAGACTGTCATGTTGTCAAAGGTCGAGGCTGCAATCAGTTGTCCTTGCCGGGTCAGCTCGGCCACCGTGATGGTGGAGACCAGCGATGAGTCCTTGAGGACCATGATGATCGTGTTGCCGTAGGGCGGCAGGACGATGCGAATGGCCTGAGGAATGATCACGCGCCGCATGACGAGTTGATCAGTCATGCCGATGGAATGTGCCGCCTCGATCTGGCCCTTGTCGATCGCCTCGATCCCGGCGCGGAAATTCTCGGCCTGATAAGCCGAATAGGCGATGCCCAACCCGATGATGCCGGCCTGCATGGCGGAAAGATTGATCCCGATCTCGGGCATGACGAAATAGATGTAGAACAGTTGCACGATGATCGGGATGCCGCGGATGATCGTCACGAACCCGCGGCTGATCCCCACAAGGATCGGGATGCGGGTCCAGGTCATCACCGCCCAGACAAATCCCAGCAGCGTGCTGAGCAAGACGGAAAAGAACGTGACGACCAGTGTCAGCCATACGCCTTCCATCAACAGCGGCAGATAATCGGCAGTCCGTTCCCAAAATCCCATCGGCGAATGTCCTGTTCAGTGGCAGCAGAGTAGGACGGCGGTCATCATCGCCGCCCCGGCAGGTGTTACTCGATGCCCCACTCGGCGATGATCTCGTCAAGCTTGCCGGCTTCCTTGATCTTGGCGATGCCGGAGTTCAGGCGCGCAAGCAGTTCGGGTTCGTTCTGACGCACCGCGATGGCGACATTGCCGACGATGGTGCTTTCATATTCAGGCACCAGGCGCACGTCGGATGCCCCCTGCGACAGCTGATAGGCGACGATCGGGCGGTCGCCGAAGCCCGCGTCGATTCGGCCCAGCGAAACATCGCGCATGATGTCAGCGATGGTGTCGTAGACCTTGACCTCTTTCAGCTTGTCATTGGCCTGTAGCGGCGCGACATACGCGGTGCCGACCTGCGCCCCGACGACCTTGCCCTCAAGATCGTCCAGTGTGGCATAGGCTGTTGTGTCGTCCTTGGGGACGAACAGCCCCTCGCCATAGGAATAAACCGGATCCGTGAAAGCGACCACTTTGGCCCGCTCTTCGGTCGCATACATGGCGGCCGCAATGATATCGATCTTGCCCGAGGTCAGCGACGGGATCAGCGCGCTCCACTGGGTGGCTTCGATGTCAGTCGAGAAGCCTTCCTCTGCACCGACTGCATTGATGATATCGACCATCACGCCGTCGATCTCGTTCGTTTTGACATCAAGGAAGGTGAACGGCACGCCTGACGGCGTCGAGCCGACCTTGAAGGTTTCCTGCGCCAAGGCTTGCCCCGTGAAGGCAACACTGGCGGTCAGCGCCAGCACGGCACCGCGCATCATCTGAGTCACTTTGTTCATTGGTCAGCCTCCCCGGCCCATACAAGTTTATCTGGATTGAAAATTCGTGCAGGTTGTTTCACTGTGGTCGAACAAACATCGGGTTGTCAACGCATGTCCCTGCCGGCCAATATCCCTACCGACGAGGCGCCCGCGGATGCGGCAGATGAAACGGGCCGGGTCGATCTCGGCACCAGGCTGCGGCGGCGGCGCAAGGTTCGTGGTCTCTCCTTGAAAGAGGTCGCACGGCGTGCCGAGGTCTCGATCGGGTTGATCAGCCAGGTAGAGCGCGGGCTGACCATGCCTTCCGTGCGATCGCTTGGGGCGATCTGCAGCGCATTGGAGATGCCGGTCGGCTGGCTATTCGATACCGCCGATACAGACGAGGTCGACGATCTGGTCGTGCGGCGTCATCAGCGGCGGGTGCTGGATCTTGGCGCGAAGGGAATGATCAAGGAACTGATGACGCCCGACAGCTGCACCGGCATCCAGATGATGCGGCTGGTGATCCGGCCGGGTGGCTCAACCGGCGACACGCCCTACAATCATCCCAGTGGTGCAAAATGCGGCACCGTTCTGTCGGGCCATCTGATGCTCGAGGTTGATGGCGATACCCGCCGTCTGACCGCTGGAGACAGTTTTGCCTTTGAAGCTACGTGCATGATCCGCTTCTGGTGCGAAGACAGCGAGGCCGCCGAGGTCTTGTGGGTTGTCACACCGGCCGTCTACTGAAAGGAACCCTCAGGATGATCCAGAACGAAGAAGCCGTCATCGCCAACTCGCTTTGGACGGCGACTGCCAATCCCGCGCCGGATTGCCCGCCCCTGCGAGGGAAGGTTGAGTGCGACGTGGCAGTGATCGGGGCAGGCTTTACGGGACTGTCCGCAGCTGTCCATCTGGCCGAACGAGGAAAACGGGTCGTTGTTCTGGATACACACACTCCTGGTTGGGGGGCGTCCGGGCGCAACGGCGGTCAGGTCAATCCGGGGCTGAAGGAGGATCCCGATACGATCGAGGCGCAGTTCGGGCCGAAAGTGGGCGGCCGCATGGTGGCGATGTCAGGCGGGGCAGGGCAGTTCGTCTTCGATCTCATCGCCCGCCTGAACATTGAATGCGATGCCAAACAAACGGGCTGGATCCAGCCGGTCCACAATGAGACCGCAGATGCGGTAGTCCGTCGCCGTGTTGAGCAATGGTCTCGGCGAGGGGCTCCGCTGCGAATGCTGGACCGAGATATGACAGTGGCTCTTTTGGGCACCGAACTCTATCGCGGAGCAATGATCGATGAGCGCGGGGGTAACCTGCATCCGCTGAACTATGCGCTGGGTTTGGCCGATGCCGCAATTCGGGCCGGAGCGGATATCCATGGGGGCAGCCGCGTCATTGCACATGAAGTGCGCGGATCTGATCACCTGCTCCGCACCGAAGGCGGTCAGGTTCTGGCCCGCAAGGTGCTGGTATGCACGAACGGCTATACATCGTCCGTTGTCCCTCCGATGGACCGCACGGTCGTCCCGATCCGCTCGATCCAGGTTGCGACCGACATCCTGCCCCCTGAGATAGGCAGTCGAATTTTGCCTCAAGGCCACTCAGCCTCGGACAGCCGCCGGCTCCTCGTCTATTTTCGTAAGGATGCGGCAGGGCGCTTCATCATGGGCGGGCGCGGCAACTATTCGGCCGCGGCGACGAATCGGCAGATGCAGGTCCTGCGCGACGCCTCAATCAAGCTCTATCCCCAGCTGCGTGAAGTTCTCTGGCGCTTTGCATGGGGCGGTTACGTCGCCATGACCGCGGATCACTATCCTCACCTGAACCTTGTCGCGCCGGGCGTCATGGCGGCGATGGGCTACAACGGGCGCGGTGTCGCGGTCGCATCCTCTATGGGCAAGGTTCTTGCAGACTGGGCAACTGGCACGCCGGAGGGCGAACTGGACTATCCCGTGACTCCGCCGCGCCCCATTCCGTTCCACTTTCTCCGAAAGCCGGCCGTGATCGCTACTGTGGCGTGGTCACGATTGCAGGACCGTCTGGGGAGATAGTCGTCACCCGGGGCCTGCCTGTGCGACAAATTGTGCAGCCGCATCGAGATCATCTTCATGGGGCTTCGGGACCGGAGACAAACCGCCAAGCGCGACAACGCCTCTAGATCCGCAAGGGCGCCGTCCTCCTGCGTCCGGATCTGGTCATGATTCATGCTGGTATCTGCGAAGGAGACCTGCTTGGCACGAGACCTCATGTCGGACGAGAAATGGGTGTTCTTTGAACATTTCATTCGTGCTGTCCGTGACGCGAACGGGCGCAGGCCTACCAACCATCGCCTCGTCCTTGATGGCATTTTCTGGATCGCCCGCACCGGCGGACCATGGCGAGACCTGCCGACCGAGTTCGGCAAATGGTCGAGCGTCTACCGACAATTCCGGCGCTGGACACTCGCGGGCCTCTGCGAGGACATCCTGGAGGCCCTGAACCAAAGCGGGGCAGTGCCAAATGCCCTGCAAATGATCGACAGCACCGTCATCCGCGCGCACCATCAGGCAGCGGGTGCTAAGGGGGACTCTGCGCCAGGGTTTCGGGCGTTCTCGAGGTGGTTTCACGACCAAGATTCACCTCCTCGTCAACGCACACGGGCTTCCCATGAGGACAGAGATCACGCCGGGCCAGACGTCGGACTATCTCGGTTTCGACCTGGTGATGGCGGACAATCCGCCTCGCCCGAGCGTGCTGCTCGCAGATCGCGGCAACGATGCAGACAAGATCAGGGAGGGCATGAAGCCACGAAACGTTCTGCCCGTGATGCCGATGCGCAAGAGGCGCATCGGCGTGGATCGCTCGCTTTATCGCCTCCGCAATCTGGTCGAGCGCTGCTTCAACAAGCTTAAGAACGCCCGGCGGGTCGCAACGCGCTATAACAAGACCGCCGAAAGCTTTCTCGGCTTCATCGACATCACGCCGACCCGACTATGGATCCGCCATTTGTCAACATGACCTAACCCGTCAGAACGGGATCTCGTCGTCGTAGTCGCTGCGGCCGCCGCCCCCCTGGCCGCCCCCGCCCGAGGGCGAGCCGCCGCGGTCGTAATCCTCGTAGCCGCCGCCAAAGCCGCCGCCGTCGCGGCCGCCGCCGCCCGCACCGCCGCCGTCGCGGCCGTCCAGCATCTGCAAGGTGCCGCCGAAGCCGCGCAGCACCACCTCGGTCGTGTAGCGGTCCTGGCCGGACTGGTCCTGCCATTTGCGGGTTTCCAGCTGGCCCTCGACATAGACCTTGCTGCCCTTTTTCAGAAACCGCTCAACGACGTTGACCAAGCCTTCGGACATGATGGCGACGCTGTGCCATTCGGTCCGTTCCTTGCGTTCCCCCGTGTTGCGGTCCTTCCACTGTTCGGACGTGGCGATGCGCAGGTTGGCGACCTTGCCACCGTTCTGGAAGGTGCGGATTTCGGGATCGCGGCCCAGATTGCCGATCAGGATGACCTTGTTGACGCTGCCTGCCATGAGCGGGCTCCTTGGATATGTGTTCTTGATGACGGTCTAGCGCAGCGCCATGCCCGATGCAAATGCGCGCTTAACCGCCGAAAGCCGGTGGACTGGCCCAAAAGCCATGCTGGCGATGCGGATGGATTTCTGTATAGTCCCTCCAAAACCCACAACAACGAGGGACGGGGATGATGTTTTTCCCAACCATCAAGGCGGGTCTGTGCGCGATGCTGATCGCAGGCCTTGCGCTGCCTGCCGGGGCCGAGGGATTGCGCCTGTCGGGCAGTTCATCGAAATCGAGGGCCGAGCAATTCGCCCGCCAGACCCGGCTGATGGATTCGCGGCTGGCGGGGCAATACCAGCAATCGGCCCGCCTGCAACCCCGGGGCCGAAGCTCCGGTTCGGTCGACATCCAGCTGTCGGCGAACATCCCCGCCTATCGCGGCAAGCGCAGCGACTTCATCCCTCATGCCCGGGCAGCCGCGCGCCGCTACGGCATCCCCGAGGATCTGTTCCTGCGCCTTGTCCAGCAGGAATCGGGCTGGAATCCGCGCGCCCGGTCGCACAAGGGCGCAACGGGCCTGGCGCAACTGATGCCGGGAACGGCGGCCAAGCTGGGCGTGAACCCGCATGATCCGGTGCAGAACCTTCAGGGCGGGGCGCGCTATCTGCGGATGATGTACAACCAGTTCGGCAACTGGAACCTGGCGCTGGCCGCCTACAATGCCGGGCCTGGCGCGGTCCAGAAATACGGCGGCATCCCGCCCTACCGTGAAACCCGCAACTATGTGCGGATCATCGCCGGGGGCTGAAAAGCTTCTTCTTTGTCCAAATACCCTCGGGGGTGAATTGGCCGCAGGCCAAGAGGGGGCGCGAGCGCCCCCTTTCTTCGTCAGACTTCCTCGATCCGCAGTTCCACCGGATCGCCCGCCAGGACGCCGGTGCGGGGCAGGGCCTCGATGGCGAAGTCGATGGCCTCGGGCGTGGTCTTGTGGGTCACCACCAGGACCGGAACGCTGTCCGGGCTGTGCTGGCCGTATTGGCGCATCCTGTCGATGGAAATCCCCGCATCGCCCAGCACCGTCGCCACCTTGGCCAGCGCGCCGGGCTTGTCCTGCAACTCCAGCCGGATGTAATAGGCGGCCGGAACCGCCGTCCGGGCGGGCTGCGCCGCCTTCAGGCCGGCCGCAGGCTGGCCGAAGACCGGCAGCCGCACGCCGCGCGCGATCTCCACGATGTCGGACAGCACCGCGCTGGCGGTCGGGCCTTCGCCCGCGCCCGCCCCCCGCAGCACGATCTGGCCCACGCTGTCGCCTTCGACCACGACCATGTTCGTGCCGCCCATCAGCTGCCCCAGAGGGCTGTCTGCGGGCACCAGGCAGGGCGACATGCGCTGTTCCAGCCCGCGCGGCGTCATCTGCGCCACCCCCAGCAGCTTGATGCGATAGCCCATGTCGGCGGCGCGGCGGATGTCGTCGATGCTGACGCGCTCGATCCCCTCGATTTCCACCGCGTCGAAGTTGACCTGCGTGCCGAAGGCGATGGCCGACAGGATCGCCAGCTTGTGTCCCGCGTCGATGCCGCCCACGTCCAGCGTCGGATCGGCCTCCAGATAGCCTAGCTGGCGGGCTTCCTCGAACACGGCCTCGTAGGGTAGTCCGGCGCTGGCCATTCGCGTCAGGATATAGTTGCAGGTGCCGTTCATCACCCCCATGACCCGGCGGATCTCGTTTCCGGCCAGCGACTCCGTCATCGCCTTGATGACGGGGATGCCGCCCGCCACCGCGGCCTCGAAGCGCAGGGTGCGGCCCAGGCTCTCGGCCAATTCTGCAAGCGCCTGCCCGTGGACGGCCAGCAACGCCTTGTTCGCGGTCACCACATCCTTGCCCGACCGCAGGGCGGCCTCGATGCTGTCCTTGGCGACCCCCGCGTCGCCGCCCACCAGTTCGACGAAGACGTCCACGTCCCCGGCCGTCGCCACGGCCATCGGGTCGTCTTCCCAGCGATAGCCCGACAGGTCGGCATCGCGGTTCTTGCGCCTGTCGCGGGCGCTGATGGCGGTGATCGCCACCGGGCGGCCCGTCCGGCGCGACAGCAGATCGGCGTGTTTCTGGACGATCTTGACGACACCGATCCCGACGGTGCCAAGCCCGGCGATGCCAAGTCTCAAGGGATCGGGGCGAAGGGGGGACGACATGAAAGCCTCTTGTCTTAAGGTCGCCTGCTGTTAGCGTGGCCCGCGGCGTCATGCAACGCGCGAAAGCCCGCGGTCACAGCCAGCGGCGCGTTCGCTGCCGGTATGCCGCGAAGGCCTGGGGAAAGGCGCGGGCCAGCCGCTGTTCCTCGGACGCGACGAAGCGGGCCGAGACGATCGCCGCGAAGCCCGCGACCAGCGGCGGGGCCGCAAGCGGGGCATGAAAGGCCAGGCAGGCTCCGGCAAGGATCAGCGCGTCGGCCAGATAAATCGGGTTGCGCGACAGCCGGAACGGCCCCGAGGTGACCAGCCGGCTTGGCCGGCCATGCGGATCCACCGTGGTCCGCGCCCGGACCAGGGTCAGGACGGCCCAGATCATCAGCGCCACCCCGGCCAGGACCACGGGCGGGCCCGCCGCTGCAAGCCGGTCTGGCCCATGCGGCGCCACGCGGCCCACGGCCCATCCCGCCAGCCCAAGACCGGCAAGCCAGATCGGGGGATGATCCGCCGTCAGCCGCATCAGTCCTGCCCCCCGTCGCCCGCCCATTTCCCGTCGATGCCGGTGCCGCGCATGATGGACAGGACATCGCGCGCGGCGCGCAGCGTGTCCGCATGGATGGCCAGAACGGCGGCCGGGTCCATCTCGTCGGGATAGCGTTCGCCCTTTGTGTTGACAAAGGTCGGGTGCCAGTGGCCGGGCCTTGTGCCGGGCCGCCAGGACGCATGGCACAGCAGGTTGCGCTTCAGGCGGATGGCGCCCAGCTCCCGGGCCAGCAGGGGGTGGTCGCGGATCCCCGCATCCTTCACGGCCGCGACGAAGCTGTCGATCAGCGTGCCAAGCGTGTCGTCGGCAATATCCTCCATCCGGCGCAGCCACCGTTGCCAGGCCTTGCCATCCGAGTCGTCCCCGAGTTCCTTGCGCGTCAGCGAAAAGATCGCCCGCTTCAAGGCTTCCTCCAGGAAGCCGAAGCCCGACACCGCATGGCCGATGGCCGCGGCCATGTCGTCGGTCAGGCGAACGGGGGCGGGTCGGCCGCTCATGCTATTCGCGCCACAGATCCTTTACCCATGTCGCGGGCAGCAGATAATGGCGCAGGTGCCGGGACAGGCTTTCGCGGCGCCCGCTTCCGAAGGCGGCGCGCAGGTGATCCAGCGGTGGTCGGTGTTCGTGATCGTCCCTCCAGCGTCCGGCGATGGCTTCGGGCGGGTTGAGATGACCCGCGAAGATCACGATCCGGCTGTTTCGCGGCACCTTCGGCTCGCGGACATAGTTCAGCGGGAAAGGCGGGATCGAGTGCATGCGGAAATGCGCCAGCCAGCCGCGCGGCCAGAACTTGACGCCCCCCGGCGCATTGCGGGTGACAAAGCGCTGCTCGAACCTATAGGTGTCCGCCGCCGCCTGCGGATCGGCGCGAAAGATGTCTTGCAGCGGTTTCAGCTTGCCCACCCGCATCCGATAAACCGAGGTCTGGCCCAGCTTCTCGAACGGGGTATTGGGATTGCGTCCCAGGATGGTGTCGTCGGGATCGCCATGGGTGAAGAAGGGATCCAGGTTGCCGGTGATGATCACGTCCAGATCCAGAAACAGCACCACGCCCGTCACGTCGCCCAGATCGCCCCACAGCCGCGACTTGGGCCATTGGCCCCGGTTCGTGACGGGGGCCTGATAGTCGAAGACCGGAAGCGGCCTGACCGCGATGTCGGGATGCAAACCCGCCGCGTTGTCGGTGAAGCAGAACAGCCTGAAGGGCGGGGTGATGTTGCGCCCGATCATCCCGTAAAGGCGGTTGACGTATTCCGGCCCGAACTTCGTGCCCCACTTGATGCAGATGATCTGCTTGATGTCCGGCGCGTCCATCTGCTTTCCCCTTGCTGTCGGCCGCAGGGTTTCACAGCCGCCGGGCCAAGGCAATGTCCTTCACCTTTGCACAAATATCCTCGGGGGGTGCCGGGGGGCAGACAGCCCCCCGGCCGTCGCGGGACGCAAAACTCAGGCGGCGCGGTTTTCCCGGATCAGCCGCAGAATGTCGGCGGCAGCCGAAGGAATGTTGGTGCCCGGCCCGAAGATCGCCTTGACCCCCGCCTGCCGCAGGTAATCGTAGTCCTGCTGCGGGATCACGCCGCCGCAGATGACCAGGATGTCGCCCGCGCCCTGGGCCTTCAGCGCCTCGATCAGCTTGGGGGCCAGCGTCTTGTGGCCCGCCGCCTGCGAACTGATGCCCACCACATGCACGTCGTTGTCCACCGCGTCCTGGGCCGCTTCCTCGGGCGTCTGGAACAGGGGGCCGACGTCCACGTCGAAGCCGATGTCGGCGAATGCCGTGGCGATCACCTTGGCGCCCCGGTCGTGGCCGTCCTGGCCCATCTTGACCACCAGCATCCGGGGACGGCGGCCTTCCTGTTCGGCGAATGCCTCCACGTCGCGCTGGATTTGCGCGAAGCCCTCGTCGCCTTCGTAGGCCGCGCCGTAAACGCCGGCCAGGGTCTTCACCTCGGCCCGGTGGCGGCCCCATTCCCTTTCCATCGCCATGCTGATCTCTCCGACGGTTGCGCGGGCGCGGGCGGCCTCGACGGCGGCCTCCAGCAGGTTGCCGCCTTCGCGGGCGCGGCGGGTGATCTCGGCCAGGGCGGCTTGAGCTGCGGCCTCGTCGCGGGTGGCGCGGATCCGGTCCAGCCGGGCGATCTGGGCGTCGCGGACCTTCATGTTGTCGATGTCCAGGATGTCGATCGGGTCTTCGCGGTCCTTGCGGTACTTGTTGACGCCGACGATCACCTCCTCGCCCCGGTCGATCTGGGCCTGGCGGCGGGCAGCGGTTTCCTCGATCCGCAGCTTGGGCATGCCGGTGGCGACGGCCTTGGTCATGCCGCCCAGTTCCTCGACCTCCTCGATCAGCGCCCAGGCCTTTTCGGCCAGTTCGGCGGTCAGGCTCTCGATGTAATAGGACCCCGCCAGCGGATCGACGACATGGGTGATGCCGGTTTCCTCCTGCAGAATCAGCTGGGTATTGCGCGCGATCCGGGCCGAGAACTCGGTCGGCAGGGCGATGGCTTCGTCCAGGGCGTTGGTGTGCAGCGACTGCGTGCCGCCAAGCGCCGCCGACATCGCCTCGTAGGCGGTGCGGACCACGTTGTTGTAGGGATCCTGTTCCTGCAAGCTGACGCCCGAGGTCTGGCAATGCGTCCGCAGCATCAGGCTGCCGGCCTTCTTGGGGTTGAACTCCGACATGATCCGGTGCCACAAGAGCCGCGCCGCGCGCAGCTTGGCGATCTCCATGAAGAAGTTCATGCCGATGGCGAAGAAGAACGACAGCCGCCCCGCGAACTGGTCCACATCCATGCCCGCGCTCAAGGCCGCGCGCACGTATTCACGCCCGTCGGCCAGCGTATAGGCCAGTTCCTGCACCAGGTTCGCGCCCGCTTCCTGCATGTGATAGCCGGAAATCGAGATCGAGTTGAACCGGGGCATCTCGTTCGAGGTGTATTCGATGATGTCCGCGATGATCCGCATCGAGGGTTCGGGCGGATAGATATAGGTGTTGCGGACCATGAACTCCTTGAGGATGTCGTTCTGGATCGTGCCCGACAGCACCGCGCGGGAATGGCCCTGTTCCTCTCCGGTGACGATGAAGTTCGCCAGGATCGGGATCACCGCGCCGTTCATGGTCATCGACACCGACACGCGGTCCAGCGGAATGCCGTCGAACAGGATCTTCATGTCCTCGACCGAATCGATGGCGACGCCCGCCTTGCCCACGTCGCCCACCACGCGCGGGTGATCGCTGTCATAGCCGCGATGGGTTGCCAGATCGAAGGCCACCGACACGCCCTGCTGCCCGGCGGCCAGGGCCTTGCGGTAAAAGGCGTTCGATTCCTCGGCGGTGGAAAAGCCCGCGTATTGGCGGATGGTCCAGGGACGACCCGCATACATCGTGGCCCGCGGGCCGCGCGTGAAGGGGGCGATGCCGGGCAGGCTGCCCAGGTGGTCCAGGCCCTCCAGATCGGCCTCGGTATACAGCGGCTTGACCGGAATGCCTTCCAGCGTGTTCCAGGTCAGGTTGTCGGGATCCTTGCCCCCCAGTTCCTTTGCCGCCAGCTTTCGCCAATCGTCCAGCGTGGGTTTCGTCATGTTCGATCCTTTCGCACGGCGCGCGCCGCCCTATATTCAAGGCAGGAAGGGGTGCCGATGAAGTTGAAAATGCTGATGGTTGCGATGTTGATCGCGGGGATGGGCCCGGCGCGCGAGGCTCCTCCGCCGGCGGCCCCCGCGCAGCCTGCCAGCCCCGAGGAAGTCGCGGCGCCCGAGCCGGAACCCGCGCGTCCCGAACTGCGCATCCTGTCTGCGTCCGACACCGATCCGGCGGATTTCCTGTGGACGGCCCGCCCGGTCGCGGTTTTTGCCGATACGCCGAACGATCCGGCCTTCCGCGAACAGATGCGCGCCCTGGAGGCAGGGGGCGCGGCCCTGGTCGACCGCGACGTGGTGGTGATCGTCGACAGCGACCCGGGTGCGAACAGCGCCTGGCGGCAGCAGTTGCATCCGCGCGGCTTTTCGCTGGTCATCATCGACAAGGACGGCCAGGTGAAGCAGCGCCGCCCACTGCCCTGGGATGTGCGCGAGATCAGCCGGGCCATCGACAAGCTGCCCTTGCGCCGCCAGGAAATCGGCCGGGCGGGGCTGGTGCCATGAGCATTGAAAACCGAAGCGGCCCCGCCTATATTCAGGCCCAAGGACAAGGAGGTTCGACATGAGCACGACATCCTACAACCCCCGCCCGATCACTGGCCGAACCGGCCCGATGCCGGGCTATTCCCGGCGCTGAGCCGCGCCTTTTCGGCCTCGATCCACGATGCGACGCCCGCTTTGGTTTCCTCAAGGCGGGCTTTTTGACGCGAATCGCTCAGGCGCGCGACGGCCTCGCTGCCGCCGGTCAGATGGGCCAGCAGATAGGCCATCGCTTCCTCGCCCAGGTCGATCGCCTCGATCTTCATCTCGATGTAATGGCGATACATCCGCGCCGCGCGGCTCGGGTCGATGCGGTCCAGCCGCAGTTTCCGCAGATCAGCGATCATCGCGCCGATGGTGGCAAGCTGGTTGTAATATTGCACCACCGGATCGACCACCCGGAAGGGCAGGACGTGGATGTCCTCGACGATGGCGGCGAACAGGCGGTCGTTGTGCTCGGTCGGGATCACCGGGAAATAGCCGCCGCCCTTCAGGATCAGCGCCTCGATCTCGGCGCCATAGCGGGGCAGGTTCTGGCCTTTCAGCGTGGCGACATGGACGCGGATTTCGGCGTAAAGCGCGCCCTGCACGTCGCGGACCCGTTCGGCCCGCGCCGCCCGGTCCCGCCGCGCGCTAAGAAGATGCGTCACCACCCAGCCACCCGCCACCACCGCGCCGCCGATCATGGCGGCAACGACGCGCGGGTCGGTCAGGGTGGCGGCAAAGGTCATTCGAACTCCATGATCACGTCATCGACCTTGAGGCTCTGGCCCGCCTCGGCATTCACCGCCTTGACGACGCCCCGGCGTTCTGCGCGCAGGATGTTTTCCATCTTCATCGCCTCGACCGTGGCAAGCGCCTGGCCTTCCTGCACCTCGTCCCCGGGGGCCACGTTCACCTTCACCACCAGCCCCGGCATCGGGCACAGCAGGAACTTCGAGGTGTCGGGCGGCAGTTTTTCCGGCATCAGGCGCGCCAGCTCGGCGGTGCGGGGGCGGCGGACATGGACCCTGAGATCGGCGCCGCGGGTGCGCAGGCGGAAACCGGCGGGGATCTTGTCCACCTTCAGGACCAGCGGGCGGCCATCGACCACCAGCCGCGCCAGGGTCTGGCCGGGCTTCCAGCCGCTTTCGACGCGCAGGTCGCGGCCGTTCACGGCAACCGTGGCGCCGTCGCGGTCGGCGCGGATCCGCGTCGGGATTTCCCGGCCATCGACGAAGACCACCCAGTTCTCGCCCACGCGGCGCTCGTGGTTGTCCAGCCGTCCGCTGATCCGTGTGCGGCGGATTTCGGCCACGCGATGCATGGCCGATGCCGCCGCCGCCACGCGGGCCAGCTCGTCGTCGGGCAGAACCGCGCCGCCGAAGCCCTCGGGGTATTCCTCGGCGATAAAGGCGGTGGTGATGTCGCCCGCGACGAACTTCGGATGGTCCATGACCGCCGACAGGAAGGGCAGGTTGTGGCCGATCCCCTCGACCTCGAACTCGTCCAGCGCCACGCGCATCGCCTCGATGGCCGAGCCGCGCGACGGCGCCCAGGTGCACAGCTTGGCGATCATCGGGTCGTAGAACATGCTGATCTCGCCGCCCTCGAAGACGCCGGTGTCGTTGCGCACGACATGAGCCTCGTCCGCGACCTCGGCAGGCGGGCGGTAGCGCGTCAGCCTCCCGATCGAGGGCAGGAAGTTGCGATACGGATCCTCGGCGTAAAGGCGGCTTTCCATCGCCCAGCCGTTGATCGTCAGGTCGCCTTGCGCAAAGGGCAGCGGCTCGCCCGCCGCGACCCGGATCATCTGTTCCACCAGGTCGATGCCGGTGATCAGCTCGGTGACGGGATGTTCCACCTGCAGCCGGGTGTTCATCTCCAGGAAGTAGAAGTTCTTCGCGCCGTCCACGATGAATTCCACCGTGCCGGCGCTGGTATAGCCCACGGCCTTCGCCAGGGCCACGGCCTGTTCGCCCATGGCGCGGCGCGTGGCCGGGTCCAGGAAGGGCGAGGGCGCTTCCTCGATGACCTTCTGGTTGCGGCGCTGGATCGAGCATTCGCGTTCGTGCAGATAGACCGCGTTGCCGTGCTTGTCGGCCAGAACCTGGATCTCGATGTGGCGCGGCTGCGTCACGAACTTCTCGATGAAGATGCGGTCGTCGCCGAAGCTGCTGGCGGCCTCGTTGCGGGAACTTTCAAAGCCCTCGCGCGCCTCTTGCGCGGTCCAGGCGATCCGCATCCCCTTGCCGCCGCCGCCCGCGCTGGCCTTGATCATCACCGGATAGCCGATCTGGTCGCTGATCCTGACAGCTTCCTCGGCATCCGCGATCAGGCCCATGTAGCCGGGAACGGTGGACACGCCCGCTTCCTGCGCGATCTTCTTCGAGGTGATCTTGTCGCCCATGGCCTCGATTGCCGGGGACGGCGGGCCGACGAAGACCACGCCTTCGCGCTCCAGCGCCTCGGCGAACCTCATGTTCTCGGACAGGAAGCCATAGCCAGGGTGGACGGCCTCGGCGCCGGTTTGGCGGATCGCGTCCATGATCCGGTCGATCACGATATAGGACTGGTTCGCGGGGGGCGGGCCGATATGGACGGCCTCGTCGGCCATTTTCACATGCAGCGCGTTGCGGTCGGCGTCGGAATAGACGGCGACGGTGGCGATGCCCATCTTGCGGGCGGTCTTGATGACGCGGCAGGCGATCTCGCCCCGGTTGGCAATCAGGATTTTCTTGAACATGGCTCCCCCCGGCCAGGCATGAAAAAGCCGCCCAGGGGCGCAGGGCCCCGGGCGGCGAAAGGCAGGCCGCGGCGCGCCGGGCGCGCCGGGATCAGACGGTCACTGGCACAGGCCGACGTCGTCGCACAGGACGCCGCCGGCGCCGCCGATGGCAGCGCCCTTGATGACGTTGCGGCCGCTGACGCTGGCAACGGTCGCGCCGACGCCCGCGCCGATAAGGGCGCGGTCGGTGTCGGTCGGGTTGATGCCCTGGGTGCAGCCGGCAACGGCAGTCGCCCCGACAAGGGCGGCAAGGGCAAGGAACTTGGACATTGGGGTCTTCCTGTGGAATGGATGGCTGGACCGGAACGCCGATCCAGCCGGTCAGGTTCAGTAACGACGCTGGCAGACGCCGGCGTCGTCGCACAGCGCGCCGCCCACGGCGCCGATGGCCGCGCCCGTCGCCAGATCCTCGTCCAGGGCCTTGGCGATGACGGCACCGGCGACGGCGCCGCCGGCCGCGCGCTGCGCGTCGGGCGAGATGCCGCCCGCGCCATAGCCCTGCTGGCAAGCAGCCAGGCCGAGAAGAAGGAGGGCGCCGCCAGCGAGGCGGGTGAACGTCGAAGTCTGCATGAAGTCTTGCCTGTATTGTGGGCCGCATCGGCGGCCGGTGAAAGGTCTTGAACGATTATCGCACAGCAACAAGGAAGGTCAAACTGACATGCGTGTGAGATCAACGCCCTAGGCAGCAAGTCGCGCATCATCGCCCGCCCGCCGGATCGTCGTCTTCGCCTTCGTCCCAGTTGTCTTCGTCCCAGCCGAAATCGGGTGGGCTGTCGGGGGCGAACAGTTCGGGGAACGAGGCTTCGGCGGCGGCCATGTCCACTTGCAGCAACTGGTCGTAGTCGGCGGGATCGAAGGGGCCGACGGGCTTGACCTCGCGCCCGATCAGCCAGCCCAGGCGGCCCGCGTCCAGGTTGCCGCGGACAAAGGGTTCATCGCCGAAATGCTCGATCAGGGCGGCCAGGAAGCCCGCATCGGCGCGGCGGTCGGCGGGCTTGCGGTCGCGGAAGCGTTCCCGCCGGGTGATCGGCGTCGCGCCCTTTTTGCGGTTCTCGCGGCGGATGACGAACTGGAAATCGGTGCCGGGAAGGCGTCCCGGAAAGCCTCGGTGCTTCAGCATGATGCGCCCTTGGGGATGGGGCGGGGCGGGACCGGGCCGGAAAGTCGCGGGCAGCCGGACCGCCCGCGCGATAACAGTCGGGTCGGCTCAGTTGGCGCCGTACTTGCCCTGATAGACCGGCTCGGTCGTGACGGGGTTCGGGGCGGGCACGTAAACCTCGGGTTCGGCTGCCTGACGCTGGCACGCAGCAAAGGCCGACACCAGCACCAGGCCGAGGATGATCTTTTTCGACATGTTGTCTTGCTCCTGTTAAGCGGGCGCGGCTGCGCCCGTCTGCTCGGGTTCAGGGGGATGTCTTCATGCACCGCCCCGCCGGGCATGATAGCCGCGGCGCCCGCGCGCAGACAGCCGGGCAGGGCGGCGGCGGACAAATGTCCCCCGCCCTGTGGCTGGACTGCATCAATCACGCCTTTGTGCAACGTCATGGAAAACCGGGGCCTTACAGGGGAATGTTGTCGTGCTTCTTCCAGGGGTTCGACAGCCGCTTCGTGCGCAGGCTGGCGAGCGCGCGGGCCACGCGCTTGCGGGTGGAATGGGGCTGGATCACCTCGTCGATGAAGCCTTTCTCGGCGGCGACAAAGGGGTTGGCGAAGCGGTCCTCGTAGTCGCGGGTCCGGGCGGCGATCTTGTCGGGGTCGCCCAGCTCGCTGCGGTACAGGATCTCCACCGCGCCCTTGGCGCCCATCACCGCGATTTCCGCCGTGGGCCAGGCATAGTTGAAATCGCCGCGCAGGTGCTTGGACGCCATCACGTCATAAGCCCCGCCATAGGCCTTGCGGGTGATCACCGTGACCTTCGGAACCGTCGCCTCGCCATAGGCGAACAGAAGCTTCGCGCCGTGCTTGATGACGCCGCCATATTCCTGGCCCGTGCCCGGCAGAAAGCCCGGCACGTCCACGAAGGTCAGGATCGGGATCTCGAACGCGTCACAGAAACGGACAAAGCGCGCGGCCTTGCGGCTGCTGTCGATGTCGAGGCACCCTGCCAGCACCATAGGCTGGTTTGCGACGACGCCCACGGTGCGCCCCTCGATGCGGACAAAGCCCGTGATGATGTTGCCGGCGAAGTCGCGCTGGATCTCATAGAAGTCGCCCTCGTCCGCGACCTTCACGATCAGCTCCTTCATGTCGTAGGGCTGGTTCGGGTTGTCGGGGATCAGCGTGTCCAGGCTGTCCTCGATCCGGGCGGGGTCGTCGAAGAAGGGCCGCACCGGAGCCTTGTCGCGGTTGTTCAGCGGCAGGAAGTCGAACAGGCGGCGGATTTCCGTCAGCGCCTCCACATCGTTTTCGAAGGCGCCGTCGGCGACCGAGGATTTCCTGGTATGGGTGGATGCGCCGCCCAGCTGTTCCGCCGTCACGACCTCGTTCGTGACGGTTTTCACCACGTCGGGGCCGGTCACGAACATGTAGGACGTGTCCTTCACCATGAAGATGAAGTCGGTCATGGCGGGCGAATACACCGCGCCGCCCGCGCAGGGGCCCATGATGACGCTGATCTGCGGCACCACGCCGGATGCCAGGACATTGCGCTGGAACACCTCGGCATAGCCCGCCAGGGACGCCACGCCTTCCTGGATGCGCGCGCCGCCCGAGTCGTTCAGCCCAATCACCGGCGCCCCGTTCTGCATCGCCATGTCCATGATCTTGCAGATCTTCTGGGCATGAGTTTCCGACAGCGAGCCGCCGAACACGGTGAAGTCCTGCGAAAACACGTAAACCAGGCGTCCGTTGATCGTGCCCCATCCGGTCACGACGCCGTCGCCATAGGGCCGGTCGGCCTCCATCCCGAAATCGGTGGAACGATGGGCCACGAACATGTCGAACTCCTCGAAGCTGCCTTCGTCCAGCAGCAGTTCGATCCGTTCGCGCGCCGTCAGCTTGCCGCGCGCGTGCTGCGCGTCGATGCGCCGCTGGCCGCCGCCAAGACGGGCCTGTTCACGACGATTTTCCAGTTCCTGAAGAATGTCCTTCATCGCAGCCCCCTTGACCTTGCTGCGGCAGGTTAACCAGCCGCAGCAGGCCGGGAAAGCGGAATTGAGAAAATTTGCAAACTATGCCTGCAAAAGAGAAGGAAAACTGGAAACCTGCAAAGTCCGGCGGGATCGGCGCAGTTCCAGACGGTGGCCGCGATCCGCGTGTCCCGGGCTGTCGGCTTGTGAAGCGAGAAAGGAAAAAGATCAGGTCTAGCCCAGGTCTTGCGGCAAACACGGCTCGGCGCGGCCGCCCGAAGGCCCGCGGGGCGGGACGTCCTGCTGTCAAGGTGCGGGAAGCCGGGTGAGAGGCTGGACAACGACCCAAGCGGGGCTCGTTACGGCTGCTACCTTCCGGTCCTGACCGGGTTGGCGAGGCGCCTGCCCGCGCCAACCTCTCGCCCGCTAGATAGTGCCGTTGCGCGGCCGATGCAAGCCCGTCACAGATAAAGCCGCACAAGGGCGAAGCCGCCCTCGGTCCGGCCCAGATGCTCCATCCGCCGGTTGGTGCGGGCGGCGATCCCGGGCAGCAGGGGCAAGCCGCCGGGGCCGGTCTCGAACTGGGCCGAGGTGCCGGGCAGGGGGGCGAACTGCCAGGACGGGGCGGGGTCGATCGACACCCGGCGGCGCTGGCGCAGATAGTCGCGGATCACGTCGCGCGTCTGCGGGCCGGGGGGCATGACGAAGGGCTTGCCTGCGGTGAGGGGCGCGAACAATCCGCATTCCGCGAGGCGATAGGAATTGGTGGCCAGCACGAAGCGGTCGTCATCGCGAACCGGGCGCCCGCGCCAGGTCAGGTCGCGGATGCGGCTGCTTCCGGTGGCGGTCCCGTCCGCCGAAAAGCCCGGCGGCTGCGACAGGTCGATGCGCCAGCGCAGATCCTCGATCACGTCGAACTGATAGGCGGGAAAGCGCGGATCGGCCAGCGGCTGGTCGGGGCGGCCGGGCCGGATGCGGTTGAACAGGCTGGCGGACCGTTCCAGCCAGCCGCGAAGATCCGCCCCAGAGACGGGCAGGGCGCAGATGCGATTCGGAAAGGAGTAGATGTCGGTCAGGTTGCCAAGCCGCAATCGCCCCGGCGGCACGTCGGTGTAATGGAACGGCCCGCCACGTCCGCCCGCACGGAAGGGGGCGGCGGCCGACAGCACCGGGAATCCTTCCAGGGCAGTGTCCCGCAGGCTTTTGCGCACGAACCAGCGTTGCGCCATGTTCACCAGCGTCAGGGCCGGATCGACGCCCACCAGCGCGAAATAGCTGCTGATGCGCTGTCCGCTGCTGCCGATGCGCGTCCCCAGATGCGACAGCGTCAGACGGTGCGAGGGTGCCACCGCCCGCAGCACGGCGGGCGCGGGGGGAAGGTGGGGCCCCACGGGTTCGCATCGCGCCGTGGCGCGGGCCAGCCGCCAGCCCGAAGCGCCTTCGCGGGTCAGCGACAGTTCGATCACCCCCAGATGAGAGCCGCCGAAGCCCGGCATGACGGCAGGCTTGCCGCACAGGGTGCCGCGCGCCGTGTCGACGCCATCCGCCCGGGGCGCGATCTTTCCGGGAAAGACCTCGTGCGTGTGGCCCGCGACAATGGCGTCGATGCCGTCCAGGGCGCCCAGATCGGCCGCCACATTCTCGGCCCCCGGGCCGGCGGGGCGGGGGGCGATCCCGCTGTGGGCCAGCGCGACAACCAGATCCGCCCCTTCGGCACGCATGCGGGGCACGACGCGGCGCGCCGTCTCGAGGATGTCGTCGCACTCCATCCGCCCGGCCAGGTCGCGGTCCCAGGCGGTGGTTTGCGGTGGCAGAAAGCCGATCAGGCCGATGCGCAGCGTGGCCGGGCGGCCACCAACGGTGACGACCTGCCGGCGCAGGATCGCATACCGGGGGAAATCCGCGCGGCCCCTGACCCGCAGATTGGCGGCCAGCAAAGGAAAGCGGGCCTGCCGCGCGGCCGATTGCAGGACATCCAGCCCGAAGGCGAAATCGTGGTTGCCGATCGCGGCGGCGTCATAGCCCATCAGGTTCATGGCGGCGATGGCGGGATGGTCCCTGCCGCCCTCTCTCGCCGCATGATCGCCCAGCGGCGTGCCCTGAAGAAAATCGCCGTTGTCCACCAGCAGCGTGTTCCGCGCCAGGCGCCGGTGCCGTTCCACCAGCGAGGCCACCTGGGCCAGGCTTCCCCGTCCGCAGGGCCGCCCGGCATGGTAGTCGTGCGGCAACAGCTTCATGTGCATGTCGGTCGTGGCCAGCACACGCAGCACGACCGTCTCGCGCAGTTTTACCAAGGGGCGCATGGAAAGCGCGATCCCGCCCGTTCCGTCCGGCATTCGCCCCCCGATCCAAGGCCGCCATGCGCCATCCTGCGCCAGCCGTGCCAGACTAGCGGCCTTGATCCCATCGCTCAACCTTAGATTGTTGAATGGCGAAGGTTTATCGAATTGCACATGCAAAACCGCCACATTGTCGTGCCAAAAGCAGCACGCGTCATTCCTGGTCCGGGATGCGCGGGACGCCGCGGCTCTCTGTCCGGTTGAATCCCGTGGGGCTGTCGGATTATGAACGCATGGTCCGCGGCCTGCCGCCGCGGACCATGCCTTGGATGGTCAGCCCTGAATGAAGTTCTCGACCCGTATCGACACCGCCATGCCTGCGGGCAATCTGTTCGACATCGCCGGAGACTTTTGCCGCAGCGAAAGGGCGCTGTCGGCCCGGGGCGTGCTGGTCCGCCGGATCGAGCCGACCGAGGAACCGGGCGCCGGGCCTGGCTGGGAACTGGAGTTCAACTGGCGCGGGCAGCGCCGGACGATGCGGCTGGCGGTGACGCGCTTCGACCGCCCGTCGCAGATCGGGCTGGAAGGGCCGTCCGACCAGTTCGACCTGGCGATCAACATGACCGTGGTGGACCTGAGCCGCGCCAAGTCGCGCCTTCTGTTCGAGACCGAGGTGCGCCCGCGCAACATGCGCGCGCGGCTTCTGTTGCAGACGGCCAAGCTGGGCAAGGCGCAGCTGGACCGCAAGTATGACCAGCGCATCGCCGATTTCCTGACCCATCTGCGGGCGGCCTAGGCCGAGGGGCGCTGCGCCTCTCTCAGCGGGTCGGCGGGATAGACGCCCAGCATGTCCAGCGACGAGGTGAAATAGCGCAGTTCCTCCAGCGCGCGCCGCAGGGCCGGATCCTCGGGATGGCCTTCCACGTCGGCATAGAACTGCGTCGCGGTGAACACGCCGTCCACCATGTAGCTTTCCAGCTTGGTCATGTTGACGCCGTTCGTGGCGAACCCGCCCATGGCCTTGTACAGCGCGGCGGGGATGTTGCGGACCCGGAAGACAAAGGTGGTCAGCATCCGGTCGGACCGGCGGCTGTGATCGGGCTGCCGTCCCATGATCAGGAAGCGGGTGGTGTTGTGGTGGTGATCCTCGATGTCGCGGGCCAGCACTTCCAGCCCGTGGATCTCGGCGGCCAGTTCGCTGGCCATAACGCCTTCGCCCGGCATGCGGTCGCGCGCCAGGTCGGCGGCGGCGCCCGCGCTGTCGGCCGAGGCCGCGGCGGTGATCCCGTGCCGCGTCAGAAAGCCGCGCGCCTGCGGGATCAGCACCAGATGCGCGCGGACATGGCGCACGTCCTGCAACCGCGTGCCCGGCAGCGACATCAGCGCGATGCGGACCCGCACAAAGGCCTCGTCCAGGATGTGCAGGCCGGATTCGGGCAGCAGGTGGTGGATGTCGGCCACGCGCCCGTAGGTCGAGTTCTCGACCGGCAGCATCGCCAGGTCGGCCTGGTGGCTGCGCACGGCCTCTATCACGTCCTCGAAGGTGCGGCAGGGCAGGGCTTCCATGCCGGGACGGGCCTTGCGGCAGGCCTCGTGGCTGTAGGCGCCCGGTTCGCCCTGGAACGCGATGCGGTTGGTCGTGGTCGTCATGGCGCACTGTCCGAATTTTGACTGATCGCCGGGTAACTATACCTTGAACCTTCAAAGCGAAAGCGGATAGATACCCGTCGAATTGACGAGCTTACCAAGGCGGGGACCGCACGCGATGTTCAACACCATGACCGTGACCAAGGCCGCAGGCGCGCTGATCGGCGCGCTGTTGTTTCTGATGCTGGCCAATTGGGCGGCGGAGTCGCTGTATCACGTCGGACCCCCCCACAGCGGCGAGGGTGAGGAAGTCGCGCAAGCCTATTCCATCCCGGTCGAGGAAGCCGCCGGCGGCGGCGAGGAGGCGGCCGAGGAGCAGATCGACTTCGCGGCGCTTCTGGCGTCCGCCGATGTCGCGGCGGGCGAGAAGGACTTCGGAAAGTGCAAGGCCTGCCACAAGCTGGACGGCACCGACGGCGTCGGCCCGCACCTGAACGGCGTGGTCGGCCGCGAGGTCGCCGCGGTCGCGGGCTTCAGCTATTCGCCCGCCATGGTCGAATACAAGGCCGAGACTCCGCAATGGACGCCCGAAGCGTTGCAGGAATTCCTGGCCAATCCCAAGGGCGTCGTGCCCGGGACCAAGATGTCCTTCGCGGGGCTGAAGGATCCGCAGGACCGCGCCGACATCATCGCCTATCTGCAAGGCCAGCAGTAAGGCTGGCAGCGGACCGCTTGAAGGGCGCATCCCCGGATGCGCCTTTTTTCGTGGCCGCCCCTCACGAAATCGCGGCTTGATCGTGTTCCCGGCGCTGCCTAGCGTGCAGCAGACACCAGAACCGGAGTTCGCCGATGCACCGCCTTGCCCTGATCGCCGCCCTGGCCCTTGCTCCGGCATCCGCCGCCCTGTCGCAAGAGGCGCCGGCGGCCGAAGCGGGCGAAAAGGTCATCAAGACCCATGCCGTCGCCTTGTTCGGCGAACCCGCGCTGCCCGCCGACTTTCCGCATTACCGTTATGTGAACCCCGACGCGCCCAAGGGGGGCGAGATTTCCTTTGGCGCGGTGGGCGGCTTCGACAGCTACAACCCCTTCACCCATCGCGGCCGCGCCATCGCCCTGTCGGTGATCCAGCTTGAACCGCTGATGGACAGCCCCGCGGACGAGCTGGGCGTGGACTACTGCCTTTTGTGCGAAACGCTGGAATATCCCGAAAGCAAGGACTGGGTGATCTTCAACCTGCGCCCCGAGGCGCGCTTCAGCGACGGCACCCCCCTGACCGCCCATGACGTGCTGTTCAGCTTCGAGACTCTGCGCGACAAGGGCTTGTCGTCCTTCCGCATGGCCATGCAGCAGATGATCGCCAAGGCCGAGGTGCTGGACGACCACCGCATCAAGTTCACCTTCGCCGAAGGCTATCCCCGCCGCGACGTGATCAGCCAGATGGGCAACCAGATCGTTTTCTCGAAAAAGGATTTCGAGGACAACAACCGCGACCTGGAGCAGAGCACGACCGTGCCCTATGTCGGTTCCGGCCCCTATATGTTCGACCGCGCCGACATGGGCCGCACCCTGGTCGTAAAGCGCAACCCCGATTACTGGGGCAAGGACTTGCCCATCAACCAGGGCCGCTTCAATTTCGACCGCATCCGCTACGAGATGTTCGGCGATTTCGACAGCGCCTTCGAGGCGTTCAAGGCGGGCGAATACACCTTCCGCAACGAAACCTCCTCGATGCACTGGTCCACGCGCTACGACTTCCCGGCGCTCGCCTCGGGCGCGGTGGTGCGGGAAACGCTGCCGGACGGGACCATCGCCACCGGCGACGCCTGGGTCTTCAACCTGCGCCGCGCCAAGTTCCAGGACATCCGCGTGCGCGAGGCGATCGGGCTGATGTTCAACTTCGAATGGACGAACCAGACGCTGCTCTACGGCTTGGAAACGCGCGTCAATTCCTTTTGGGACAACAGCGAGTTCCGCGCCGAGGGCCCGCCTTCGCCCGCCGAGGTCGCGCTGCTGGAACCGGTCGCGGGCGACCTGCCCCCGGGCATTCTGACGGACCCCGCGGTGGTCCAGCCGGTGTCGGGCGAACGCCAGCTTGATCGCCGGAACATGCGCCGCGCCGTGGCCCTGCTGGACGAGGCGGGCTGGACGGTCGGCAGCGACGGGATGCGCCGCAACGCTGCGGGCGAGGTTCTGAGCATCGAGATCCTGAACGACGACGTGGGCAACGACCGCATCATCAATCCCTTCATCCAGAACCTGCGCGCCATCGGCATCGACGCCATCAACCGCCGCGTGGACAATGCCGAGATGCAGCTCCGCACCCGGTCCAAGGACTTCGACATGGTCGAGGATTCGCTGGGCCAGTCCTACGCCATCGGCGGCTATGCGGGCCAGGTCTTCGGGTCCGAGGATGCGGACGACGTGTTCAACCCGATGGGCCTGGCGAACCCCGCCATCGACAAGCTGCTGGAGGTCGGCCAGCAGGCGGAAACCATGGAAGACAACGTCGTCGCCATCAATGCGCTGGATCGCGCGTTGCGCAGCCTGCGCTTCTGGGTGCCGAAATGGTTCAAGGCGGAATACACGCTGGCCTATTACGACATGTACCGCCACCCCGAAACCATGCCTCCCTATGCGCTCGGCACGCTGGACTTCTGGTGGGCGGACGCCGGGCGCGAGGCCGAGTTGAAGGCGGCGGGCGCGATCCGGTGACGGCGGGCTTGATTTCCCGGCGGTCCGGCCCGACAAGGGCCGGATAAAGGAAACGGGGCCGCGAAGGCCCGCAAGGGGCAAGGTCGATCCGATGGGCGCCTATATCCTGCGGCGGTTGCTGCTGATCATCCCGACGCTGATCGGGATCATGGTGGTGAACTTCACCCTGACGCAGTTCGTCCCCGGCGGTCCCATCGAACAGATCGCCGCCCAGGTCCAGGGGTCGGGCGACGCCTTCAGCAACATCTCGGGCGCGGGCGCGGGGGCCGACACCGGCGTGGTCGAGGGATACGAGGGCGCGCGCGGCCTGCCGCCCGAATTCATCGCGCAACTGGAAAAGGAATTCGGCTTCGACAAGCCGCCGCTGGAACGCTTTCTGACGATGATGGGCAACTATCTGACCTTCGATTTCGGCACGTCCTGGTTCCGGTCGATCAGCGTCATCGACTTGGTGGTGGAAAAGATGCCGGTCTCGATCACGCTGGGGCTGTGGTCCACGCTGCTGGCCTATCTGATCTCGATCCCGCTGGGCATCCGCAAGGCCACGCGGGACGGGTCGCGGTTCGACACCTGGACCTCGGCCGTGATCATCATGGCCTATGCGATCCCGGCATTCCTGTTCGCGGTGCTGCTGATGGTGCTGTTCGCGGGCGGCAGTTATTGGCAGATCTTCCCGCTGCGGGGGCTGACCAGCGACAACTTCGCGGACCTGTCGCTGTGGGGCAAGATCAAGGACTATGCCTGGCACGCCACGCTGCCGGTCATCGCCTCGACGATTTCCAGCTTTGCCACGCTAACCCTTCTGACCAAGAACAGTTTTCTGGACGAGATCAACAAGCAGTACGTGATGACCGCCCGCGCCAAGGGCCTGACGGAACGCCGCGTCCTTTACGGCCATGTCTTCCGCAACGCCATGCTGATCGTGATCGCGGGCTTTCCCGCCGTGTTCCTGGGCGTGTTCTTCGGCGCATCCATTCTGATCGAGACGGTGTTTTCGCTGGACGGCCTGGGCCGCCTGGGCTTCGAGGCGGCGGTGCAGCGCGACTATCCGGTGATCTTCGGCACGCTTTACGTCTTCGGCCTGCTGAGCCTGGTCGTGGGCATCCTGTCCGACATGATGTATGTCTTCGTCGATCCGCGCATCGACTTCGAATCGAGGGCCGGCTGATGGCGCTGTCGGAACTCAACCGCCGCCGCTGGCGCAACTTCCGCCGCAACGGCCGCGCCTTCTGGTCGCTGGTGATCTTTTCGGTGCTGTTCGTGGTGGCGATGTGCGCCGAGATCGTCGCCAACGACAAGCCCATCGTCGCCAGCTATCGGGGCGAGTTGTATTTTCCGGCCTACAACTTCTATCCCGAAACGGCCTTCGGCGGCGATTTCGGGACCGAGGCGATCTATACCGATCCGGCGGTGCAATGCCTGATCGTCACCGGCGGGCGGCAGGAATGCTGGGACACGCCCGAGGATCTGATCGCCGCCGTGGACGCGGGCACCAGCGACATACCGGAATCCGAACAGGGCTGGATGATCTGGCCGCCGATCCCCTTTCATTATTCCACCATCAACAACGTGGGCAGCGCCCCGAGCGCCCCGGACGGAACCCATTGGCTGGGCACCGACGACACCGCGCGCGACGTGCTGGCGCGGGTGATCTATGGCTTCCGCATCTCGATCCTGTTCACGCTGATCGTGACGGTGGTGGCCTCGGTCATCGGCATCGCGGCCGGGGCGATCCAGGGATACTTCGGCGGGCGCACGGATCTGGTGTTCCAGCGGTTGCTGGAGATCTGGGCATCCACCCCATCGCTTTACGTCATCATCATCCTGTTCGCGATCCTGGGGCGCAGCTTCTGGCTTCTGGTGTTCGTCACCATCCTGTTCGGCTGGCCCGCGCTGGTGGGCGTCGTCCGGGCCGAGTTCCTGCGGGCGCGCAACTTCGAATACGTCCGCGCCGCCCGCGCCCTGGGCGTCGGCGACCGCACCATCATGTTCCGCCACATCCTGCCCAATGCCATGGTCGCCACGCTGACCATGCTGCCCTTTGTCGTGACCGGCACGATCAGCGGCCTGGCGGCGCTGGACTACCTGGGCTACGGCTTGCCCGCCTCCGCCCCCTCGCTGGGGGAACTGGCCTTGCAGGCCAAGCAGAACCTCCAGGCCCCCTGGCTGGCCTTTACCGCCTTTTTCACCTTTGCCATCATGCTGTCGCTTCTGGTCTTCGTGTTCGAAGGCGTGCGCGATGCCTTCGATCCCCGAAAGACCTTCAAATGACCGAAGCCGTTTTGTCGGTCCAGGACCTGCGCATCAGCTTTCGCCAGGAGGGCAGGATCGTGCCCGCCGTCAAGGGCGTCAGCTTCCAGATCGGCAAGGGCGAAACGGTCGCGCTTGTGGGTGAATCCGGGTCCGGCAAGTCGGTCACGGCGCTGTCCACCGTCCGCCTGCTGGGCGATTCCGCCGTGATCCAGGGGTCGGTGAAATACGCGGGCCGCGAGATGGTCGATGCCCCCGAAAAGGTGCTGCGCGACATCCGGGGCGACGACATCAGCTTCATCTTCCAAGAGCCGATGACCTCGCTGAACCCGCTGCACACGCTGGAAAAGCAGTTGGGCGAAAGCCTGGCGCTGCACCAGGGGCTGACGGGCGCGCGGGCGCGTGCGCGGATCGTGGAACTGCTGACCCGCGTCGGCATTCGCGACCCCGAAAGCCGACTGGCGGATTACCCGCACCAGTTGTCGGGCGGACAGCGGCAGCGGGTGATGATCGCCATGGCGCTTGCCAACGGTCCCGAACTGCTGATCGCGGACGAGCCGACAACCGCGCTGGACGTGACCATTCAGGCGCAGATCCTGGACCTGCTGGCGGAACTCAAGGCGGCCGAGGGGCTGTCGATGCTGTTCATCAGCCACGACCTGGGCATTGTGCGCCGCATCGCCGACCGCGTTTGCGTGATGAAGGACGGCGAGATCGTGGAACAGGGGCCGGTCGCCGAGATCTTCGCCAATCCCCGTCACGATTATACCCGCAAGCTGCTGGCGGCCGAACCCGCCGGCGCCGCCGATCCGGTCCCCGACGGGTCGGAAACCATGGTCGAGACGCGCGACCTCAAGGTCTGGTTTCCGATCCAGCGCGGGCTGCTGCGCCGCACGGTGGGCCATGTGAAGGCCGTCAACGGCGCCACCCTGGCCGTCAGGGCGGGAGAGACGCTGGGCATCGTGGGCGAATCGGGCAGCGGCAAGACCACGCTGGCCCTGGCGATCATGCGGCTGATCGACAGCGACGGGCCGATCCTGTTCATGGGCCAGGACATCGCCCGCTGGCAGTCGCGCCAGTTGCGCCGCTTGCGCCGCGACATGCAGATCGTCTTCCAGGATCCCTTCGGCAGCCTGTCGCCGCGCATGACCGTGGAACAGATCATCGCCGAGGGCCTGGGCGTCCACGGCGTCGAAAAGGGCCGCGACCGCCGCCAGATGGTGGCCGAGATCATGACCGAGGTCGGGTTGCGCCCCGAGATGATGCACCGCTATCCGCACGAATTTTCCGGCGGCCAGCGCCAGCGCATCGCCATCGCCCGCGCCATGATCCTGCGGCCCAAGGTGGTGGTGCTGGACGAACCCACATCGGCGTTGGACATGACGGTGCAGGTTCAGATCGTCGGGCTTTTGCGCGGTTTGCAGCGGAAATACGGCCTTGCCTTCCTGTTCATCAGCCACGACCTGCGCGTGGTCCGCGCCATGTCCCACAAGATCATGGTCATGCGCGCGGGCGAGGTGGTGGAGCAGGGCAGCACCGCCCAGATCTTCGACGACCCGCGGCAGGACTATACCCGGGCGCTGCTGGCGGCGGCGTTCCGCGACCATCACCGATGAAGATCCTGTTCGTCCATCAGAATTTCCCCGGCCAGTTCCCGCATCTGGCTCCGGCCCTGGCTGCGCGCGGCCATCAGGTGCTGGCCCTGACGGACGAGAAGAACGGGCGGCCAAGCCCGGTGCCGACCGTCCGCTACAAGACGCCCGACGCGGCGCAGGTGGACGGATGGGGCCGCAGCTATGCGGGCCATGCCGAACGCGGCTATCTGGCGGCGCGCGGGGCGCGGGCCTTGCGGGACCGGCACGGCTTTGTTCCCGACCTGATCATCGGCCATACCGGCTGGGGCGAGACGCTGTTCCTGCGCGAAATCTGGCCCGACGCGAAGCTGCTGGTCTATGCCGAGCTTCTGTATCGCACGCGCGGCCACGACGTGGGCTTCGATCCCGAACTCCAGACCGACAGCGACGAGGCGCGGATGCTGGCCGTCGCCCGGTCCGCCCATCTGATCCAGGGCATCGTGCAGGCCGATGCGGCGATATCGCCCACCCGATACCAGGCCGGCAGCTTTCCCCCGGAACTGCGCGGCAAGATCACCGTCATCCACGACGGCATCGACACCGGCCGCGTTTGCCCCGATCCCCATGCCAGCCTGACCCTGCCCGGCGGACAGGTGCTGCGCGCGGGGGACGAGGTGCTGTCCTATGTCAGCCGCTCGCTGGAACCCTATCGCGGGTTCCACATCCTCATGCGCGCCTTGCCCGAGGTTCTGGCCGCCCGCCCGCAGGCGCAGATCGTGATCGTGGGCGCCGAGGGCGTCAGCTACGGCACCCCGCCCAAGGAGGGCGGCACCTGGAAGGCCCGGATGATGGCCGAACTGGGCGGCCGTCTGGATCCGTCGCGGGTCCATTTCCTGGGCCGCGTCGCGTATGACGACTATCTTTCGCTGATCCGGCTGGCCCGCGTCCATTGCTACCTGACCTATCCCTTCGTGCTGTCCTGGTCGCTGACCGAGACGATGGCGGCGGGGGGGTATGTCGTCGCCTCCGACACCGAACCCGTGCGCGAGTTGATCCGCGACGGCGAAAACGGACGGCTGGTGCCTTTCTTCGACGTGCCCGCGCTGTCCGCCGCGCTGATCCGGGGTCTGGCGGGCGATCCCGAGGCCGGACGGCTGCGGGCGGCGGCGCGGCAGGTGATCCTGGACGGCTACGACCTCGACCGCCACAGCCTGCCGCGCCAGATCGCATGGGTGGAAAGCCACGCGTCGATGGGCTAGATCCGCGATGACAAGGAAAGGCGCACCATGGTCGAGATCCGGCTGACGAATACCCGCACCCGAGCCAAGCAGGCGTTCCGGCCGCTGGACCCCCGGAACGTGCGGCTCTATCTGTGCGGGCCGACCGTCTATGACCGCGCGCATCTGGGCAACGCGCGGCCCGTGCTGGTCTTCGACGTGCTGGTGCGGCTGCTGCGCCATGTCTATGGTGCGGATCACGTCACCTATGTGCGCAACTTCACCGACGTGGACGACAAGATCAATGCCCGCGCCGCCGCCACCGGCCGCTCCATCCGCGAGATCACCGAGGAAACGGTGGCCTGGTATCACGACGACATGGACGCCTTGGGCGCCGCCCGCCCCGACCACGAGCCGCGCGCGACCGAATACATCGGCCAGATGGTCGCGATGATCGAGACCCTGATCGCCCGCGGCAACGCCTACGTGGCCGAGGGGCACGTGTTGTTCGACGTGCGGTCCTTTCCCGAATATGGCCGCCTGTCGGGCCGGTCCGTCGATGACATGATCGCGGGCGCCCGGGTCGAGGTCGCGCCCTTCAAGCGCAATCCGATGGATTTCGTGCTGTGGAAACCGTCCGGGGCCGATCAGCCCGGCTGGGACAGCCCCTGGGGCCGGGGACGCCCTGGCTGGCATATCGAATGCTCGGCCATGTCGGCGGCGCTGCTGGGGCCGTCGTTCGACATCCACGGCGGCGGCATCGACCTGCAATTCCCCCACCACGAGAACGAGGTCGCGCAAAGCTGCTGCGCCCATCCCGGCGCGGGTTTCGCCAATGTCTGGCTACATAACGAGATGTTGCAGGTCGAAGGCAAGAAGATGTCCAAGTCCCTGGGCAATTTCTTCACCGTCCGCGACCTGCTGGACCGCCGCATCGCGGGCGAGGTGATCCGCCATGTCCTGCTGTCCACCCATTACCGCAAGCCGATGGACTGGACCCAGGCCAAGGCGGACGAGGCACGCGACATTCTCTGGCAGTGGCGGCTGCTGACCAAGGACGCCGAACCCGCCGCCGCCCCGCATCCCGAGGTGGTCGAGGCCGTCGCCAACGACCTGAACACGCCCGGCGCGATCGCCGTGCTGCACCGGCTCAGGGACGATCCGGCGCTGCTGCTGGCGTCCGCGCGCTTCATCGGGCTGTTGCAGGCGGGCGATGACGGCTGGATGCGGGCCGACTACCAGGCGCTGGACAGCCAGTCGGTCCACAAGGACTTCGACCAAATCCTTGCCGCCCTGGAAAACCGTCTGGCCGAGATCCGGGCGCAGGCGATGGCTTCCAAGGATTTCTCGCGCCTTGACCGGGCCAAGGCCGACCTGACCGGCGCGGGGCTGGAGGTCCGCATGTCCAAGGCCGGGATCGAGCTGCTGGTGCGGCCCACCACCGCGCAGCGGGACGTGGCCCGCATCGCCGGGGATCTGCTGGCGTGACGCTGGCGGCCTGCACCGAACTGGTGCGGATCCACGATCCCGACCGCTTCGGGGCGGTCCTGGTCGCCCGGGTCGAGGATCGTCCCGCATTGATCACACTTTACGCGTTGAACCTCGAAATCGCCCGGGCGCCCTTCCAGTCGGCCGAGCCGATGCTGGCCGAGATGCGGCTGCAATGGTGGATCGACCGTCTGGAGGACATGGGGACGGGCAAGGCGCCGCCCCTGCACGACGTGCTCACTCCGCTGTGGGAAAGCTGGAACCGGAAGGCCGGTCCGGTCGCATGCCTGGCCGAGGCGCGCCGCCGCGACTGCGCGCGAGAGCCTTTCGCGGACCCGGAAGGCGTCGTGGACTATGTGAAGGACACGGCAGGCCGGCTGATGGGACTTGCGGCGGAACGGCTTGGCGCGCCGGCCGGTGCGCGGGGCGCGGTGGCCGACCAGGCGCTTGGGGCGGGACTGGCCGCCTGGCTGCGTGCGCTTCCCCGACTGCAACCGCTGGGTCTCGGACTGGACCGCCAGCGCCCCGAGGATGGGGTTGCCCTGGCCGGGATCGCCCGGGATGCGCTGCGCCGCGCCGCCAGGTCGCGCCGCCTGCTGCCCCGGCAGGCGGCGGCCGCCCTGTACCCCGGTCCTCGCGTCCGGCAGTTCCTGGATGCCGTTCTGAAAGGCGACATCGACTGTTTCTCGCAGGATGTCGAGGTGACGCCGTTTCAGCGCCGCGCATCGCTGGCGCGGCTGGCGCTGACGGGGCGGTGGTGGCGATAAGCATCGGCAAAATGACAGCCGCATAAACCCTCTTTTCACCCTTTCCCCGATATGAAAGGAATTGAAACGACGGCGCGGCGGGAAGGATCGGATGGCCAAGGGCGGATTGGATGCACAGGCGAGGCAGGGCTATGCCCTGATCGCGCCTCCGTTCCTTTACGCGGCTCTGGTGCTGGCCGCGCCCTTGCTGACGATCCTGACCTACAGCTTTCTGACCGACGGCTATCTGACGGTCGTGCGCGACTTCACCTGGGCCAACTATGCCCAGGTGTGGACCGATCCCATCGTGCGCGCGGTGATGTTGCGGTCGCTGATGGTGTCGGCCCTTGTGACGCTGGTCACGGTGCTGCTGGCCTTTCCGGTAGCCTATTACGTCAGCTTCCTTGTCCGCCCCGAAAAGAAGTCGCTTTGGCTGTTCCTGATCACCATTCCCTTCTGGACCAGCTACCTGATCCGGGTGTTCCTGTGGAAGGTGATCCTGGGCTACAACGGCGTCATCAATTCCAGCCTGACCGGGCTCGGCATTATCGACGAGCCGCTGACCTTCATCCTCTACAACGTCAATTCCATCGTGATCACGCTGGCCCATGCCTATGCGCCCTTCGCGATCCTGCCGATCTTCGTGGCCCTGGAAAAGATCGACCGCGCGCTGCTCGAGGCCGGGCGCGACCTGGGCGAAAGCCGGGCGATGACCTTCTGGCGCGTGACGCTGCCCCTGGCGATGCCCGGCGTGCTGGCGGCGGTGCTGATCGTCTTCATCCCCACCATCGGCGATTACGTGACGCCCGAACTGATCGGCGGCGGCAAGATCCCGATGTTCGCCAACCTGATCCAGGTGCAGATGCTGGCCCTGGACAACCGCCCGCTGGGTTCGGCCCTGGCGGTCACGGCCATGGCCATTGTCGCGCTGGTCAGCATCGTCTTTCTGCTGATCAACCGCCGCTTCCTCAAGGTGCGCTCGTGAAGGGGCGGGGGCGCGGCTTGCAGGCCTATGCGGCTCTCTACCTGCTGTTCCTTTACGCGCCGATCATCCTGCTGCCGTTGTTCGCCTTCAACTCGGGCACGATCATCGCGTTTCCGTTGCAGGGCTTCACCACCGATTGGTTCGCGCAGATGTGGGCCAATGCCACGCTGCGCACGGCGCTGACCAATTCGCTGATCATCGCCGTCTCCGCCTCGGTCCTGGCGACCTGCCTGGGCATCTTCGCCGCCCGCGCATCCACCCGGTTCGAGTTTCCGGGCAAGGGCGGCATGATGGGCTTTATCCTGCTGCCGATGGTGCTGCCCGAAATCATCGTCGCCATGTCGCTGCTGGTCGTGCTGCTGGCGGTGGGGGTGCAGCTGTCGATCCTGACGGTGATCGTCGGCCATGTGCTGATCTGCATGCCCTATGCCATCGCCATCCTGTCCACGGCCTTTTCCAGCCTGGACAGGTCGCTGGAGGAAGCGGCCTATGACCTGGGCGAAACCCGGTGGAGCGCGTTCCGCCTGATCACGCTGCCCTTGGTCATGCCGGGCATCATTTCCTCGCTGCTGATCTCGTTCACCATCAGCCTGGACGAATTCATCATCGCCTTTTTCCTGGCCGGGAACCAGCCGACGCTGCCCACCTATATCTTCAGCCAGCTGCGGTTCCCCAAGCAGATCCCCATGATCATGGCGCTCGGCACCGTTCTGGTGGCGCTGTCCATCCTGCTGCTGGCGCTTGGCGAATACTTCCGCCGCCGCGGCAACGCCCGCATGGGCGGCAATCCGACCGGAGGGTTTCTGTGACCGACGACCGCAAGCCGATGATCGAATGTCGCGGCGTCCACAAGCATTACGGCGACTATCACGCCCTGCGCGGCATCGACCTGACCATCCGCGCGGGCGAGTTCTTTTCGCTGCTCGGCCCGTCGGGCTGCGGCAAGACCACGCTCTTGCGCACGATCGCGGGGTTCGAGGACATTTCCGACGGCGCCATCCTGATCGACCAGAAGCATATGGAGGAGGTGCCCGCGAACAAGCGACCCACCAACATGGTGTTCCAGTCCTATGCGATCTTTCCGCACCTGACGGTCGCGCAGAACGTCGCCTTCGGGCTGCGCCGCGATCCGCGCGGCAAGGCGGAAAAGGCGGCCCTGGTCGAGGAGGCGCTGGCCATGGTCGGCCTTCGCGGCTACGGCAACCGCGCGGCCCATGCCCTGTCGGGCGGGCAGCGGCAGCGGGTGGCGCTGGCCCGCGCGCTGATCCTGAAGCCCAAGGTGCTGCTGCTGGACGAACCCTTATCCGCGCTGGACCGCAAGATGCGCGAGCAGATGCAGGTCGAGCTGATCAAGCTGCAACGCCAGGTCGGCATCACCTTCGTGCTGGTGACGCATGACCAGGAGGAAGCCCTGGTCATGTCCGACCGCATCGCCGTGATGTTCGAGGGCGAGATCGCCCAGCTTGACGGCCCGGAGGCGCTTTATGCCCGCCCCGCCAACCGCCGGGTCGCGGATTTCATCGGGGTGATGAACTTCCTGCCCGCGCGGATTCTGGGCGAGTCCGACGGCTCGGTCACGGTCGAGGCGCCGGGCCTGGGCGTGGTGGACCTGCCCGCCCGCCAGGTCAGCCGCGCCAATCCCGACGACGACGGCCCGACCATCGGCTTCCGCCCCGAGACGATGACGCTTGTGGGTCCGGCCCAGACCCACAGCCAGCCGCGCGAAACGAATGCCACCATAGACGAGGTCGTTTATTACGGCGACATGACCTATTACGACCTGCGGCTGGACGGCGCCGCGGCGATGGACGGCAGGGCGCGCCCGGTGCGGATCTCGATGCGCAACGTCTTCGGCCGCGACGTGCAGGAGGTGGGGACGCGGACCCGGCTGGCCTGGTCGCCGGGATCGCTGGTGTTGTTCAGGTAAGATAGGGGCGACAATCCCAGGCCTGACTGGCGAAGGCCATGGCCTTTGTCACGCGATCCCTGACCACCCACGCCGCCGGGCTGCAAAAGCCCTGCCGGCGCCCGCCCCGCCCCGCCTCCACCCGGCGCCGGCCTCTCGTGGTCGCGGGCGGCACCGTCTTTGGCGGCACCGCCGCGCGCGGGCGGGAAAACGCGACGCGATTGCCTGTCCTGTCCGGCCCGCCATAGGAAGGGCCGCTTGCGAAACCCCCGCCGCTTGCCTAGAACGCGCCCTGACTTGGACAAAAGGGGCGCGTCATGGGCTTTCGCATGGGAATTGTCGGCCTGCCGAACGTGGGCAAATCGACGCTGTTCAACGCGCTGACGAAAACCGCCGCCGCGCAGGCCGCAAATTTTCCGTTCTGCACCATCGAGCCGAATGTCGGCGATGTCGCGGTTCCCGATCCGCGCCTGGACACGCTGGCCGCCATCGCCGGCAGCAAGCAGATCATCCCGACCCGCATCACCTTCGTGGACATCGCGGGCCTTGTGAAGGGCGCCAGCAAGGGCGAGGGGTTGGGCAACCAGTTCCTCGCCAACATCCGCGAGGTGGACGCCATCGCCCATGTTCTGCGCTGCTTCGAGGACGGCGACGTGACCCATGTCGAGGGCCGCGTGGACCCCATCGCTGACGCCGAAACCATCGAGACCGAACTGATGATCGCCGACCTGGAGTCGGTCGAACGCCGCCTGGCCAACATCCAACGCAAGCTGAAGGGCGGCGACAAGGAGGCCGTGGCCCAGGAAAGGCTGCTGAAGGCCGCGCAGGCGGCGCTGGAATCCGGCAGGCCCGCCCGCACCGTCCCCGTTGCCGACGAGGATCGGAAAGCCTGGGCCATGCTGCAACTGCTGACCGCCAAGCCCGTCCTGTTCGTCTGCAACGTCGAGGAGGAGAACGCCGCCACCGGCAACGCCCAGTCCGACCGCGTTGCGGAAATGGCGCGGGCGCAGGGGGCGGGCCATGTGGTGATCTCCGCCCGGATCGAGGAGGAGATCAGCCAGCTTCCCGCCGACGAGGCCGCGATGTTCCTGGAGGAAATGGGCCTGCACGAGGCGGGCCTGGATCGCCTGATCCGCGAGGGCTACAAGCTGCTGGGTCTGGACACCTACTTCACGGTCGGCCCCAAGGAGGCCCGTGCCTGGACCATCCACAGGGGCACGCTGGCTCCGCAGGCGGCGGGCGTGATCCATGGCGATTTCGAACGTGGATTCATCCGCGCCGAGACCATCTCCTATGACGACTATGTCGCCTGCAAGGGCGAGGCAGGCGCGCGAGAGGCGGGCAAGTTCCGCGTCGAAGGCAAGACCTATCCCGTCAAGGACGGCGATGTCCTGCACTTCCTGTTCAACGCCTGAGGCCCGCTAGGTCGCCCACAGATACCAGCCCAAGACCGCGGCCAGCAGGATCAGGACCAGGATGCCGCCCGTGCCCCGCCACCAGGGAGACCGTTCCAGCGGATCGACCGACAGCGGGGCCAGGCCGTGCCCCAGGCTTTCGCGGATCCGCTGTCGCGCGCGTGCCGGGGCCATGACCGGCGTCAGATCGTCCAGCAGAACGGCCAGCCGCTCGTGCCAGTCCCGCGTCCGGTGCGCCAGGCCGGGGTCAGGGGATGCCCGCCCCGCGGCGGATCCCGGATCGGTCAGGCCAAACGCCAGTTCGGCGGCCAGCGCGTCGTCCGGCCCGTCGAATTCCCCCGCCATGTCGGCCAGCCCCTCGTGCAGCCTCTGGCGGGCAGCTTCGACCGAAAGGCCGGTGCGCTGCGCGAGGCCAGTCGCGTCCAGCCCTTGCAGATAGGCATGGCGCACCGCCATCGCCGGGTCCGCGACGGCATCGGCCAGGGCCGCATCGGGCAGGGCGGGGCCCCCTTCGCGGCCGCGCAGCCGGGCGATCGCGCAGCCGCGCGCCAGGGTCGCGAGCCAGGTCTTCGGCGAAAGGCCGCTGTCCCCATGCTGTCCGGCCGTCTTCCAGACCTCGATATAGGCCTGCTCCAGCACCTCCTCGGCCTCGCGCCGGTCTCTCAGCACCGACAGGCAGATGGCGTTCAGTCGCGCCGAAGTCGCCTGGTACAGCGTATCGAAGGCCAGGCGATCGCCCTGGGCGACCCGCGCGATCAGGTCTTGCAGATGGGTGTGGCGGGAATCCGGCAACGGCAATCCTCTCGTGGTTGCCGGGTCAACTTAGCAGCCGTCCCGCCCCCGTCAACGCAAGCCCGGCTTGCGCGCGGCGGACTTATGCGCGATCAAGGCGGGCGATGCGAGGAAAGGTGCCGACAATGCTGGACATGAACGCCAAACCGACTGAGGAGATCGACCTGCGCGAGGTGTTCGGTCTGGACAGCGACATGAAGGTCAAGGGCTTCGCCGAAAAGACCGACCGCGTGCCGGAAATCGACAGCACCTACAAGTTCGACCCCGACACCACCATGGCGATTCTGGCGGGGTTCGCCTATAACCGCCGGGTGATGATCCAGGGCTATCACGGCACCGGGAAATCCACGCATATCGAGCAGGTGGCGGCGCGCCTGAACTGGCCCTGCGTGCGCGTGAACCTGGACAGCCATGTCAGCCGCATCGACCTGATCGGCAAGGACGCTATCAAGCTGGTGGACGGCAAGCAGGTCACGGTGTTCCACGAAGGCATCCTGCCCTGGGCCTTGCGCAACCCGACCGCCATCGTCTTCGACGAATACGACGCTGGCCGGGCCGACGTGATGTTCGTGATCCAGCGGGTGCTGGAAACCGACGGCAAGCTGACGCTTCTGGACCAGAACGAGGTCATCACGCCCAACCCGTATTTCCGGCTGTTCGCCACCGCCAACACCGTGGGTCTGGGCGACACCACGGGCCTTTATCACGGCACCCAGCAGATCAACCAGGGCCAGATGGACCGCTGGTCGCTGGTTTCCACCCTGAATTACCTGTCCCACGATGCCGAGGCCGCGATCGTGCTGGCCAAGAACCCGACCTACAACACCGAAAAGGGCCGCAAGATCATCGGCCAGATGGTGACGCTGGCCGACCTGACGCGGACGGCCTTCATGCAGGGCGATCTGTCCACTGTCATGTCGCCGCGCACGGTGATCGCCTGGGCGCAGAACGCCCGCATCTTCGGCAACAACATCGGCTATGCCTTCCGGCTGACCTTCCTGAACAAGTGCGACGAGCTGGAGCGCCAGACCGTGGCCGAGTTCTATCAGCGTCTGTTCGACGAAGAACTGCCGGAAAGCGCAGTGGCGCGGGCCAAGTGAGCGGGCGGGCCAAGCGGCCCGCCGGGGTTTCAGGTCAGACTTCTTCCGCCACCGGATAGTCCACATAGCCTTTCGGCCCGCTGCCGTAGAAGGTCGCGGGATCCTGCGGGTTCAGCGACAGATCCTCGGCGAAGCGGCGGGGCAGGTCGGGCGTGGCGATGAAATCCTTGCCGAAGGCCGCCGCGTCGGCGCGGCCCGACCGGATCAGGTCGGCGGCGCTGTCGCGGGTCAGCCCTTCGTTGGCGATGACGATGCCGCCGAAGGCCGCCTTGATGTCATCCAGCAGGCTGTCGTCGCCCAGGCGTTCGCGCAGGCAGATGAAGGCCAGGCCCCGGTCGCGCATTTGCCGCGCGACATGCGTGAACAGCGCCTTGGGATCGCTGTCGCCCATGTCGTGCTGGTCGCCGCGCGGCGCCAGGTGCAGGCCCACGCGGTCCGCCCCCCACACGCCGATGACGGCATCGGCGATCTCCATCAGGAAGCGGGCGCGGTTCTCGATGGGGCCGCCATACCGGTCCGTGCGTCGGTTGGACCTGTCCTGAAGGAACTGGTCGATCAGATAGCCGTTGGCCGCGTGAATCTCGACCCCGTCGAAGCCTGCGCGCCTGGCGTTCTCGGCCGCCAAGCGGTAGGCCTCGACGATGCCGGGGATCTCGTCCGTTTCCAGGGCGCGGGGGGTGACGTATTCCTTTTTCGGGCGCACCAGGCTGACGGTGCCCGCGGGCCTGATGGCGCTTGGCGCGACCGGCGGCCGGCCGTCCAGGAACATCGGGTCGGAAATGCGCCCGACATGCCACAGTTGCAGGAAGATCAGCCCGCCCGCCTCGTGGACGGCCTTTGTGACCAGCTTCCAGCCCTGAACCTGCGCGTCGTTCCAGATGCCCGGCGTGTCGGCATAGCCAACGCCCATGGGGGTCACGGAGGTGGCCTCGGACAGGATCAGCCCGGCGCCGGCGCGCTGCGCGTAATACTCGGCCATCATCGCGTTGGGGATTCGGTCCGCCCCGGCGCGGGCGCGGGTCAGGGGCGCCATGACGACGCGGTTGCGAAGGCTCAGCGGTCCGATCTGAAGGGGGTCGAAAAGGGTCGGCATCAATCGTCCTTTCGTTTCTTGCATTCCCTGCACCTGTGCATGGGTCCGCGCGGTGTCAACATGCCGCAGGCGCATGACGGCCTTGGCCTGCGCGCCGTGGCCGGTTAGAACCACGGTCCCGACCCCGGAGGATCCCATGGACACAGCCGCCCGCATCGCCCGCACCATCGCCGCCGAGATCAGCGCCACCCCCGCCCAGGTGACGGCGGCGGCCGAACTGCTGGACGGGGGGGCGACGGTTCCCTTTGTCGCGCGCTATCGCAAGGAGGCGACAGGCGGCCTGGACGACACGCAGCTGCGCACGCTGGCCGACCGGCTGGCCTATCTGCGCGACATGGAGGCGCGGCGGGCGGCGATCCTGAACTCGATCAAGGATCAGGGCAAGCTGACCGACGATCTGGTCCGCGCAATCGCCGGGGCCGAGACGAAGGCCGCGCTGGAGGACATCTATCTGCCCTTCAAGCCCAAGCGCCGCACCAAGGCGATGATCGCCCGCGAAAACGGGTTGGAGCCGCTGCTGCGCGCGATCCAGGGCGATCGGGCGGCCGATCCGACGGTGCTGGCTGCGGGCTATGTCTCGGACGCCGTGCCGGATTCAAAGGCCGCGCTTGACGGCGCGCGCGACATCCTGGTCGAGGAACTGTCCGAGAACGCCTCGCTTCTGGGCGGTCTGCGCGATTTCATGCGCAACGAGGCCTTCATCGCGGCCAGGCTGATCGCGGGCAAGGAACAGGCGGGCGCCAAGTTCAGCGACTATTTCGACCATCGGGAAAAATGGTCGGCCATCCCCTCGCACCGCGCGCTTGCCATCCTGCGCGCCGCGAAGGAGGAGATCGTGACCATCGACATCGCCCCCGACCCGGAAACCGGCGCGCAGCGGGCCGAGGGGATCGTGGCGCAGGCGCTCGGGCCCGTGGGGCAGGGTCCGGGCGACCGGTGGCTGCGGCAGGTGGCGGGCTGGACCTGGCGGGTGCGGCTGTCGAACACGATGTATATCGACCTGATGACCGAATTGCGCAAACGCGCCCATGACGAGGCGATCCGCGTCTTTGGCCGCAACCTGCGCGACCTGCTGCTGGCCGCGCCTGCCGGGGCGCGGGTGACGCTGGGCATCGACCCCGGCATCCGCACGGGCTGCAAGATCGCGGTGGTGGACGCGACCGGCAAGCTGCTGGACACGGCCACCATCTATCCCTTCCAGCCCAGGAACGACCTGCGCGGGTCCGAGGCCACGTTGCTGGCGCTGATCGCCCGGCATGGCGCGGACCTGATCGCCATCGGCAACGGCACCGCCAGCCGGGAAACCGAACGACTGGTGGGGGAAGTGCTGAAGCGCCTGCCCAAGGGCGCGAAGCTGCCGACCAAGGTGATCGTCAGCGAAGCGGGCGCGTCCGTTTATTCCGCGTCCGAACTGGCGGCGAAAGAGTTTCCGGGCCTGGACGTGTCTCTGCGCGGCGCGGTGTCGATCGCGCGGCGCTTGCAGGATCCGCTGGCCGAACTGGTCAAGGTGCCGCCCGAATCCATCGGCGTCGGCCAATACCAGCACGACGTGGACCAGCGGCAGCTTGCGAAAACGCTGGAAGCCGTGGTCGAGGATGCCGTGAACGCGGTCGGCGTGGACCTGAACACCGCATCCGCGCCGTTGCTGGCCCATGTCGCGGGGCTTGGCCCGTCGCTGGCGCAGAACATCGTGGCCTGGCGCGACGAGAACGGCGCCTTCCCGTCCCGCGCGGCGCTGAAGAAGGTCGCGGGGCTCGGGCCCCGCGCGTTCGAGCAATGCGCGGGCTTTCTGCGCATCCGCGACGGGAAAGAGCCGCTGGACGCATCCGCCGTCCACCCCGAGGCCTACGGCGTGGCGCGCAAGATCGTTGCCGCCTGCGGGCGCGACATCCGCGCGATCATGGGCGACGGGGCGGCGCTGAAATCAGTCCGGGCGGAACGGTTCGTGGACGAACACTTCGGCCTGCCCACCATCCGCGACATTCTGTCCGAACTGGAAAAGCCCGGCCGCGACCCGCGCCCCAGCTTCGTCACCGCCAGTTTCGCCGAAGGGGTGAACGAGATCACCGACCTGAAACCCGGCATGGTCCTGGAAGGCACCGTGACCAATGTCGCGGCTTTCGGGGCCTTTGTGGACATCGGTGTGCATCAGGACGGGCTGGTTCATGTCAGCCAGTTGGCCAACCGCTTCGTCAAGGATCCGAACGAGGTGGTCAAGGTCGGCGACGTGGTCCGGGTCCGCGTGACCGAGGTGGACGTGCCCCGCAAGCGGATCGGGTTGACCATGCGAACCGACGCCGAGGCCGCGAAACCCGCGCAGAAGGCCCCGGGCAAACCGGGCGCGCGCCTGGCCAGCGCCGCTCCGAAAACGGGCGGGCAGGGCGGTCTCGGGGCGGCGCTGGCCGAAGCGATGCGGCGGAAGTGACGAATTTCCCGCCCCCGGGCGGTCCGGCGGGGGCGGTGCCGTGGGCATTGCCTTTCCCGCAACGGGAATTTCGGCCGCGCAGGGCAGGGCCGGGCAGGAAAAAGGCCCGGCCGGTAACACCCGGCCCGGCCCGAAGATCGCAGGAACCGAAGGATCAGTTCTTGGCGTAGTATTCGACGACCAGGTTCGGTTCCATCACCACGGCATAAGGCACGTCGCCCAGGGCCGGAGTGCGCACAAAGGTCGCGGTCATCTTGTTGTGGTCGACTTCCAGATAATCGGGCACGTCGCGCTCGGTCAGGGCGACGGCTTCCAGAACGATGGCCAACTGGCGCGACCGCTCGCGGATGGCGATCACGTCGCCTTCCTTGACGCGATAGGACGCGATGTTGACGCGCTGGCCGTTCACGGTGATATGGCCGTGGTTCACGAACTGGCGGGCGGCGAAGATGGTCGGCACGAACTTGGCGCGATAGACAACGGCGTCCAGGCGGCGCTCCAGCAGGCCGATCAGGTTCTCGCCGGTGTCGCCCTTGACGCGCTCGGCCTCGGCATAGATGCGGCGGAACTGCTTTTCGGTCAGGTCGCCGTAGTAACCCTTCAGCTTCTGCTTGGCGCGCAGTTGCGTGCCGAAGTCGGACAGCTTGTTCTTGCGGCGCTGGCCGTGCTGGCCGGGGCCGTATTCGCGCTTGTTCACCGGGGACTTGGCGCGGCCCCAGATGTTTTCGCCCATGCGGCGGTCGATCTTGTACTTGGCAGAGGTGCGTTTCGTCACCGCTGATCTCCTTCTTTCGCGTTATCGAAGGGCGTTGTCCTTTGGCCGGGGACTTGCGGTCCGGGGCCCGACAGGCTTCCCCTTGCGGGGTCCGCCAACACCAATGAAGTGCGCGCTTATAAGGACGGGCGCGGCGCTGTCAAGTCAGCGCGCCGCCCGGTTCGAAGAAATGCGCCAGCGGCAGGGCGGCGGCGCCCAGGATGCGGGCGCTGCGGGCCAGGCTGCCTTCGACGATGTCGGGCCGGTCGATGCCAGCGGCGGGCAGGCGGGCCATGGCGGTCCGGGTCGCATCGGCCAGGGCGCGGCGCGTGGCGGGCGGCACCGCGCCGTCGATCACGGCGACCGGAATGTCGAGCAGCGCCGTGGCGGACAGCGCGGCAAAGGCCAGCGCCTCGGCCGATTCGGCGATCCAGCGCGCCTCGATGTCCGCAGGCACATGCCAGCCCGAATCATCCGGCGGCAGCGGGCGGCCCAGGCGTTCTTCGAGCGTCGAGACCGAGGCCGCGTCCAGCAGCTGCCGCCCGCCGGGGATCGGCATCGACCCAAGCGCCCCCGCGTTGCGGCGCGCGCCCACCCGCAGGCGTCCGTCCAGCACCACTCCGCCCCCCGCGAAATGCGCGATATAGAGATGCACGAAATCGCGCGGCAGGACCGACCCGCCAAAGATCAGCTCGGCCGCGCAGGCGGTGCTGGCATCGTTCTCCAGAAAGACCGGAAAGGGCAGGCCCTTGCCCAGATCGGCGGCCAGGTCGAAATCGTGCCAGTCCGCCATTTCGGATCCCCAGTCCCACAGGCGGAAGGGCGTAGCGATGCCCAGGCCCGCGATTCGGTCCGGCCGCGGCGTGGCTGCGATGATCGTCGCGATTCCGTTGCGGGCAAAGGTCAGCACCCGGGCGGGGGTCGGATGGCTGTATATCTCTTGCCGGTGGATTTTTATCTGGCCGGTGAAATCCACAAGGGCCAGTTCGACCAGCCTGCGCCCCAGCTTCAGCCCCAGGAACAGCGCGCCGTCCTGCGCAAGCGACAAGGGCGTGGAAGGCTGGCCGACCTTGCCGCGGACAACCGCCCCCGCGTCCAGAAATCTGTTCTGGATCAGCTTTCTGCTGAGATTCGTGATGGCCTGCGGGGACAGGCCCGTGGCCTGGGCCAGAGCGGCGCGGGGCAAGGGGCCTCGCCTGCGGATCAGCGACAGGATCTGGCGTTCGTTCCGGCTGAGATCGAGCCGGTTTCTCGCGTCATGCAGCATGGGCGTCATCCTTCCTGTCCGCATTAGTCAACATGATTGATTTATTGACAAGGGGAAACGCTTCATGCTTTCTGAAACGGCAAGGCGGAGGAGGTGCCGCCATTCGGAGGAGTTTCAAGCATGATCGTTCAATCTTCGCTGCGCCTGTCGCTGGCGGCATCGGTTCTGGCGCTGTCGGCGGGGTTTGCCAGCGCGCAGGATCCCGTCAAGGCCTGCATTATCACCAAAACGGACATCAACCCGTTCTTCGTGAAGATGAAGGAAGGCGCGACCGCCAAGGCCGAGGAGCTTGGCATCGAATTGATGAGCTTTGCGGGCAAGATCGACGGCGACCATGAAACCCAGCAGCAGGCCGTGGAAAGCTGCATCGCGGCGGGCGTGAAGGGCATTCTGATCACCGCGTCCGACACCAAGGCCATCACGGAATCGGTCAAGCAGGCGCGCGACGCCGGCATCCTGGTGATCGCGCTGGACACGCCGCTTGACCCGATCGACGCGGCGGACGCGACCTTCGCCACCGACAACCGCGAGGCGGGCCGCCTGATCGGGGCCTGGGCGGCGGGCAAGATGGGAGAAGGCGCGAAGGACGCCAAGATCGCCATGCTGGACCTGTCGGCCAGCGCGCCCTCGGTCGATGTGCTGCGCGACCAGGGCTTTCTGGCAGGCTTCGGCATCGACGTGAAGGACGAGAACGTCATCGGGGACGAGGACGACCCGCGCATCGTCGGCCATGACGTGACCTCGGGCAACGAGGAAGGCGGCCGCCAGGCGATGGAGGCCCTGATGCAGAAGGATCCGGCGATCAACCTGGTCTACACCATCAACGAACCCGCCGCCGCCGGCGCCTACGAGGCGCTGAAATCCTTTGGCATGGAAGGCAACGTGACCATTGTGTCGGTCGATGGCGGCTGCCCGGGCGTGGAAAACGTCAAGGCGGGCGTGATCGGCGCGACCTCGCAGCAGTATCCGCTGAAGATGGCCTCCATGGGGATCGAGGCGATCGCCGCCTTTGCCAAGGACGGCACCAAGCCGCAGCCGACCGAGGGGCTGGATTTCACCGATACCGGCGTGAACCTGGTCACGGACCAGCCGGTCGAAGGCGTGCCCTCGATCAGCGTCGAGGAAGGCCTGGCCCAGTGCTGGGGCTGACCTGACCATCCGGGCGGCGGCGTCGTGCCGCCGCCCTTTCCTGAACAGCGGAGGGCCCGATGTCCGACACCCCCGACCCCGTGGTCGCGCGCAACCCGTCCGAGACGGTCGCCAGCTTTGATCACCATTCGCGCGGCGCGCTTGACCGGTTGCAGCACTTCCTGCACCGTTATCCCACCATGGTTCCGGTCATCGTGCTGGTGCTGTCGGTGGGGGCCTTCGGGCTGATCGCGCCCAACTTCTTTTCCGCCTTCAACCTGTCGCTGATCCTGCAACAGGTCGCCGTGGTCGGCACCCTGGCCGCCGCGCAGTCGCTGGTGGTGTTGACGGCGGGCATCGACTTGTCGGTCGGCGCGGTCATGGTGATGGTGTCCGTCATCATGGGCAGGCTGTCGGTCGAGTTCGGGATTCCGGTGCCGATCTCGATCCTGGTGGGGCTGGCCGTGGGGGCCGCGACGGGGGCGCTGAACGGCACGCTTGTCACGCGGCTGAAGCTGCCGCCCTTCATCACGACGCTGGGCACGTGGAATATCTTCCTTGCGTTGAATTATTACCTGTCCAACCGCGAGACGATCCGCAGCCAGACGCTGGACGCCGAGGCGCCGTTGCTGAAGTTCTTCGGCGAACGCTTCAACCTGGGCGGGGCGGTGCTGACCTATGGCGTCGTGCTGATGGTGATCGTCTTTGCGGTGCTTTGGTATGCGCTTTACCAGACCGCCTGGGGGCGCCGGGTCTATGCCGTGGGCGACGACCCCGAGGCCGCGGCCCTGGCCGGCATCCAGACCAAGCGGGTGCTGATGTCGGTCTATGTGGTCGCGGGCATCATCTGCGCCTTGGCCGCCTGGTCGTCCATCGGCCGCGTGGGGTCTGTCAGCCCGACCTCGTTCTTCGAGGCGAACCTGGAATCCATCACCGCCGTGGTGATCGGCGGCATCTCGCTGTTCGGGGGGCGCGGGTCGATCCTGGGTCCGCTGATCGGGGCGCTGATCGTGGGCGTCTTCAACTCGGGGCTGCGGCTGGCCGGCGTGGACGTGCTGTGGCAGCTTTTCGCGACCGGCTGGCTGATCATCGTCGCCGTCGCCATCGACCAATGGATCAGGAAGATTTCGTCATGACCGAGCCGCTTCTTTCCGCCCGCAACCTGGTCAAGCGCTATGGCCGCGTGACCGCGATGGACCACGCCGACTTCGACCTGTATCCGGGCGAGATCCTCGCCGTGATCGGCGACAACGGCGCGGGCAAGTCCAGCCTGATCAAGGCCATCTCGGGCGCCGTGCAGCCCGACGAGGGCGAGATCCGGCTGGACGGCAAGCCCGTCAGCTTCGCCAGCCCGCTCGAGGCGCGCAAGGCCGGGATCGAGACGGTTTATCAGACCCTGGCCTTGTCGCCCGCCTTGTCGATTTCCGACAACATGTTCATGGGCCGGGAAATCCAGAGACCGGGGTTCATGGGCAAGTGGTTCGGCATGTTGGACAAGCCGGCGATGGACGCCTTTTCCCGGCAAAAGCTGTCGGAACTGGGTCTGATGACCATCCAGAACATCGGCCAGCCGGTCGAGACGCTGTCGGGCGGCCAGCGCCAGGGCGTGGCGGTGGCGCGGGCGGCAGCCTTCGGCAGCCGGGTCATCATCCTGGACGAGCCGACCGCGGCGCTTGGCGTCAAGGAAAGCCGCCGGGTGCTGGATCTGATCCTGGACGTGCGGTCGCGCGGGATCCCCATCGTGCTGATCAGCCACAACATGCCCCATGTGTTCGAGGTGGCCGACCGGATCCACATCCATCGCCTCGGGCGCAGGCTTTGCGTCATCGATCCCAAGGAACACACGATGTCGGATGCGGTGGCCTACATGACCGGGGCGCGCGTGCCGTCCGAGGCCGTGGCGGCATGACGGACGGCAAAGGGGGGCCTTGCCCCCCGTCCTTCGGACTCCCCCCAGGGTATTTCGACAAAGAAGAAGGCCAAGGGCTGCTGGCCCGGATCCGCGCGCCGGAGGGTGCGCGGATGCTGGTTGCCGTGGCAGGCGCGCCGGGATCGGGAAAGTCCACGCTGGCCGAAGCCTTGGTGGCGCAGCTTGACGATGCCGTCCTGGTGCCGATGGACGGGTTTCACCTGGACGACCGCGTGCTGGAAGCGCGTGGTTTGCGTGCCCGAAAGGGGGCTGTCGAGACCTTCGACGCCGAAGGCTTTGCCGCGCTGGTCGAGCGGCTGGCGGTGCCGCGGACCGAGGTGGTTTTTCCCGTCTTCGACCGCGGTCGTGAACTGGCCGTGGCCGGGGCGGGGGTGGTCGCCCCCGATCATCGGGTCGTGGTGATCGAGGGCAACTATCTGCTGGTGGACGCCGCTCCTTGGAACCGGCTGCGCTACGACCTGACGGTCTGGCTCGACGTGCCCGAGGCGGAACTGGAACGGCGCCTGACCGCACGCTGGCTGGGTTATGGAAAGGATGCGGGCCAGGTTGCCGCGCATCTGGAGAACGACCTTGCCAACGCGCGTTTCGTCGCCCGCCGGTCGCGCCCGGCGGACCTGTCAGTCGCGCAGCCGGCCCATCAGGATCCAGGCGAGGGCTGAGCAGATCAGCGTCGCCGTCATCGCCGGAACGGGCGTGCCGTTGTAAAGCAGACCGACCGGCGCCGCGATCAGCGTGGCGGCGATGGTGGACAGCGCCGCGATGATGGATGCGGCCATGCCCGCGATATGGCCCATGCGTTGCAGCGCCAGCGCGTTCAGGTTGCCGAAGGTCACGCCCGCCATGAAGAAGACGCTGACGGCCCAGAAGAAGAAAGCCGGAAAGCGGAAGGGCGCGGGCAGGGCGTCCGTCAGGATCAGCGCCAGCATGACGGCGGACACGACGGTCTGCATGACATAGGCCCATTTGGCAATCCGCCGCATTCCGAAGCGCATCACAAAGGTCGCGTTCAACAGCGTCCCCGCCCCCGACAGGATCGCCATCAGCGCGAACCAGGCGGGGAAGTTGTCGCCCTTGCCGTAGGCTTCGCCGAACAGCTGCTGGGCCGAGGACAGCAGCGCGAACATCTGGCCGAAGCCCAGCGTTAGAACCAGCGTGCAGAGCATGACCTGACGGTTCGCCAGCACCTCGCGCGCGGCGGCGCTGAGGGTGGCAAGGCGCAGCGGCCTGCGTTCGGACGGCGGCAGCGTCTCGGCCTGGCGCAGGCCAAGCCAGCTGGCTCCGATCAGCGCGAACACGACAAAGGCCAGGAACACGCCGTGCCACCCCGAAAACGCGATGATGCCCGCGCCAATGGAGGGCGCCAGCGCCGGGATCATGATGAAGACCATCATCACGAAGCTGGAAATGCGCGCCATCTCGCGGCCCGAATACAGATCGCGGATCAGTGCCATGCCGACGATGCGCGGGGCGGATGCGCCGAGGCCCTGGAGAAAGCGGGCAGCCAACAGGAACTCGATGGATTGGGAAAAGATCGCGGCGACGGTCGCGGCGATGTAGATGCCCGTGCCCAGGAAGATCGCGGGCTTGCGGCCCATGGCGTCGGACAAGGGGCCGGCGAACAGCGTGCCAAGACCCATGCCCGCCATGAATGCGGTCAGGATCAACTGGGCGCGGTTGACGTTGTCGGGCGTCAGCTGGGCCGCGATGTCGGGCAGGGCGGGCAGCATCGCGTCGATGGAAAAGGCGACGGTGGCGAACAGGAAGGCCAGCATCGCCACGAATTCGGGCAGGGGCAAGCGACGCTGCGATGCGCTTGCGTCGGACAAGGTCATGGACATGAGGAAGGCCTTTCGGTCAAGCCTGGCCTATAACCGAATGTTGCACAGTGTGCAAGTTAGTTCGACGCATCGCCCGCCAGTTCGTCGATCACCTGCTGCCAGAGGCTGGCGGGCTGCGCGCCGCCCAGGACATGCCGGTCGGCCAGGATGAACGTCGGGACCGAGCCGATGCCGCGTTCGCGCGCGTGCTGTTCGCGCGCGGCGATCTCGGCCCGGTCGGCATCGCTGGCCAGCAGGCGGGCCACCAGGTCCGCGTCCATTCCCGCCGCAGCCGCGATGCGCGCCAGTTCGGCGGCGTTTCCGATGTCGCGGGCTTCCTGCCAGTGGGCGCGCAACAGGCCCGACATGACCCGCGTCTGCGCGCCTTCAAGCCCGGCCCAGTGCATCAGCCGGTGTGCATCGGTGGTGGCGGGCTCGACCGGCGACGGGTTCAGGGTCAGGCCAAGCGCGGCGGCCCGCTGCGCCACGGCGCGAAAGGCCTCTTCGGCCCGGTCGCCCAGCTTGGCGTGCAGGTGGGCGATCCGGTCGGCGCCGCCCCGGGGCATCCCCGGGTTCAGCCGGAACGGATGCCAGGCGATCTGGAACGGATGGGACGGGCGGCTTTCCAGGGCGCGGTCCAGTTCGGCCTTGCCGATCAGGCACCAGGGGCAGACGGGGTCCGCGAAGATGTCGAGCGGGATCATGCGGGTTCTTTCTGGCAAGGAACGGCCGCAAACGGAAAACGGCCCGCAAGCGGGCCGTTTCGCAACCGTTCGAAAGCTGGATCAGAGCAGCTTCAGATCGCTGGCCGAGGCGCGGCCATCGCGGCCGGACTGCAACTCGTATGCGATCTTCTGGTTGTCCTTCAGGCCCGTCAGCCCGGCGCGTTCCACGGCCGAGATGTGGACGAAGATGTCCTTGCCGCCGTCATCGGGGGCAATAAAGCCATAGCCTTTGGTGGCGTTGAACCATTTCACCGTTCCGGTCGCCATAACCGTTCTCTCCTTCAAGTCATCCCGACGCAGGATTGCGCCAGGCCGTGCAGCCCGCTTTCGAACTTCCGGCTGCCCATGAAGGGAGGCGGTAGAAAGGCATTCGCTCACGCAGTTGAGAGGATGACCGAATCGTTAAAAAAGGCAAGCGGGAAACGCGCGCGAACAAGCGTCCGCACGCGAGAACCCGCAAGATTGACGCGATTCAGCGCAGGTCGGGCGGCGTGGCTTCGTCTTTCAGAACGGCGACAGCTTCGGTTAACGGTAACAAGCGTGAACCCTGTTGGTCCAGGCGCCGAAGCGATACGGTGCGATCTTCTACCTCTTTCATGCCAATGGCAAGAATCGCCGGCACTTTCGCGACGGAATGTTCGCGGACCTTGTAGTTGATCTTTTCGTTCCGCGTATCCGCCTCGGCCCGGATGCCCGCGGCGCGCAGGGTTTCGACCACCTCGGCCACATAGGCGTCGGCGTCCGACACGATCGAGGCCACGACCACCTGCCGGGGGGCCAGCCAGAAGGGCAGCTTGCCCGCGCTGTTTTCGATCAGGATGCCGATGAAGCGTTCGAAGCTGCCCAAAACCGCCCGGTGCAGCATGATCGGGCGGTGCTTGGCGCCGTCGGAACCCACATATTCCGCGTCAAGACGTTCCGGCAGGTTCGGATCCACCTGGAGCGTGCCGCATTGCCAGTCGCGGCCGATGGCGTCGGTCAGCACGAATTCCAGCTTGGGGCCGTAAAAGGCGCCTTCGCCGGGAAAGACGGCGAAGTCGTGGCCCGCCGCCTTGCAGGCGTTGCCAAGCGCGGTCTCGGCCCGGTCCCAGCTTTCCTCGGACCCGATGCGCTTTTCCGGGCGGGTGGACAGCTTGATACGCCAGCCATCGAAGCCCAGGTCGGCGTAAATCCCCGACAGGAAGTCGATGAACTTCTTGGTCTCGGACTCGATCTGGTCCTCGGTGCAGAAGATATGCGCGTCGTCCTGGGTGAAGCCGCGCACCCGCATGATCCCGTGCAGCGCGCCCGAGGGCTCGTAGCGGTTGCAGGATCCGAACTCGGCCATGCGCAGCGGCAGGTCGCGATAGGATTTCAGGCCATGGTTGAAGACCTGCACGTGGCAGGGGCAGTTCATCGGCTTCAGCGCGTTGACGGTCTTGGTCTTGGCGTGTTCCTCGTCCACCTCGACGATGAACATGTTCTCCTGATAGTTTTCCCAGTGGCCCGACGCTTCCCACAGGGTGCGGCTGACGACCTGGGGGGTGTTCACCTCGACATAGCCGTCGGCGCGCTGCTTGCGGCGCATGTAGTCCTGCAAGGTCGTGTAGATGTTCCAGCCGTTCGGGTGCCAGAAGACCTGGCCCGGCGCCTCCTCCTGCATGTGGAACAGGTCCATCTCGCGGCCCAGCTTGCGGTGGTCGCGCTTGGCGGCCTCCTCCAGCATGGTCAGATGGGCTTTCAGTTCGTCGCGGCTGCGGAAGGCCACGCCATAGATGCGTTGCAGCATGGGGCGGCTGCTGTCGCCCAGCCAATAGGCCCCGGCGATATGGGTCAGCTTGAAGGCGTCGGCGGGCAGTTGGCCCAGATTCTGCAAATGCGGGCCGCGGCACAGATCCTGCCAAGGCCCGTGCCAGTACATCCGCAGCGGCTCGCCCTCGGGGATGCGGTCGATCAGCTCGACCTTGAACGGCTCGTTGCGCTCCTTGTAGTGGGCGATGGCGCGGTCGCGGTCCCAGACCTCGGTGCGGACGGGTTCGCGCAGCGCGATGATCTGCTTCATCTTCGCCTCGATGCGGCCCAGATCCTCGGGCGTGAAGGGTTCGGCCCGGTCGAAGTCGTAGAACCAGCCGTGATCGCGCACCGGTCCGATGGTGACCTTCACGTCGGGCCACAACTCCTGCACGGCGCGGGCCATGACATGGGCGAAGTCGTGGCGGATCAGTTCCAGCGCGGGCGCGTCGTCCTTCATCGTGTGGATGCTGATCGCGCCCGATGCGTCGATGGGCCATGCCAGGTCGATATGCCGCCCGTCCAGGCTGGCCGAGATCGCGCGCTTGGCCAGGCTGGGCGCGATGCTTTCGGCGACCGCCGCGGCGGTGACGCCGGCGGGATAGTCGCGCGAGTGGCCATCGGGAAAGGTCAGGGAAATCTGGGACAAAACGTCCTCCTCGTCGGTTTGGCGCCCACGGAACGCCCGGTTGCGGGTTATGTGCGGCCTTCCTTGGACCGGGGCGGGAAAACTGTCAAGATAAGCGGCACGACAGTGAAAGGCCGGACATGAGCGAATATCTGGAAACCCCCGCCGGGCGGCGCATCGCATTCCAGCGCAGCGCCGGGCGGGGTCCGGGCGTGGTGTTCCTGGGCGGGTTCAAGTCCGACATGACCGGGACCAAGGCCGCCTGGCTGCACGACTGGGCGCGCGAGCGGGGCCGCGCCTTTCTGCGCTTCGACTATTCGGGCCATGGCGACAGCAGCGGCGTGTTCGAGGAAGGCTGCATCGGCGACTGGTTCGAGGACGCCCGCCACGTGATCGAGACGCTGACCGACGGACCGCAGGTGCTGGTCGGATCCTCGATGGGCGGCTGGATCGCGCTGCTGGTCGCGCGGACGCTGCCGCAGCGGGTGGCGGGGCTTGTCACCATCGCCGCCGCGCCGGATTTCACGGAACAAGGGTTCTGGGCGGGGTTCGGCGAGACGCAGCGGCAGGCCTTGGCCCGTGCGGGGCGGATCGAGTTGCCCAGCGAGTATGCCGACCAGCCCTATGTCATCACCCGCCGCCTGATCGAGGACGGGCGCGACCATCTGGTGATGAACCAGCCCCTGCCGCTGCCTTTTCCGGCGCGGTTCCTGCAAGGCACGGCGGATGCGGATGTGCCGGTCGAATGGGCCATGCGGCTGCTGGATCACGTGACGGGCAGCGACATCAGGCTGACGCTGGTCAAGGGCGCCGATCACCGCTTTTCGTCGCCCGAATGCCTGCGGCTGATCGCGCAATCCATCGACGATGTTCTGGCTTAAGCTGGCGCTTGCGCTGGCTGCCGCGCTGTTCCTGTTGTGGATCTTGGGTCCGCGCGACAGGCTGCGGACTGCCCCGATCGCGGTCGATCTGCCCGCCGATCCAGCCGCATGGCTGGCGGCCCGGGACGCGGGGGTCAGGCCCGAGGTCGCGTCTTATCTGCAATGGGCGGGTCAGCCGGGGCAGGCCACCGATCTGGCGATCCTTTACATTCACGGCTTTTCCGCCAGCCCGGCCGAACTTCGCCCCTTGCCCGAGGATCTGGCGCGGCGGCTTGGCGCGAACCTGCTGGCGATCCGGTTGACCGGGCACGGGCAGGGCGGGGCGGATCTGGCCGCCGCCCGCGCCGGGGATTGGTGGCGCGATCTGGCCCAAGGGCTGGCGGCTGCGCGGCAGACGGGCCGCCGCGTGGTTGTGCTGGGAATGTCCACGGGCGCGACCCTGGCCGCCTTTGCCGCGCGCGATCCGCAGATGGGCGCGGCAGTGGACGGGGTTGTCCTGGTCTCGCCCAACTTCGCGCTGCGGGCGCGGGATGCCTGGATGCTGGACCTGCCCTTTGCGCGGACCATCCTGCGGCTGGCGGGCGACCCGAAGCGGTGCTTCGTCACCCGCAACGACCTGCACCGGGCAGGGTGGACAAGCTGCTATCCTGCCTCGGCGCTGCTGGCGGTCGGGGCCGTGTTGCGGCAGGCCCGGCAAGGCGGTTATCGCGCGGCAAAGGCGCCTGCGCTGTTCATCTGGTCCGATGCGGACCGGATCATCGACCACCGGGCCAGCGCCCGGATCGCCGCCGAATGGGGCGGCGGCGCGACGGTCCTGAAGGTGGCGCCGGGCCCGAGGGACGATCCCGACGCCCATGTGATCGCGGGCGAGGCCTTGTCGCCCGGCCTGACCCGCGACCTTGTGCCGGCGATCGCCGACTGGATCGCCAGGCTGCGCTGATCCGGGAACAACCGGCGGCGGTTGCTTCAGACGGCGATCTTGCCGCTGTCGCCGATCGGGTCGGTGACGCCGCAATCCGCCGCCACGCCGCCGCGCGCGCGGCGCTTTTTCGGCTTGATCGAATCGGGCACGGACATGTGTTCGTCGATGAAATCCAGCACCAGCGGGCGGATGTTCAGCCGCCAGGACTTGCCTGCGAAAATGCCGTAATGGCCCGCGCCGGGCTCCAGGTGCTGCTGCTTGCGGTCCGCGGAAACGCCCGTGCACAGATCCAGCGCCGCCACGCATTGCCCGGGGGCCGAGATGTCGTCGTTCGCGCCCTCGACCGTCATGATCGCCACGTCGGTGATCTTGCCGATGTCGACCGGACGGCCGTTCACGACAAAGCGGTTCTGCGCGATCTCAAGGTTCTTGAAGATCCGCTCGACGGTGGAAAGATAGAATTCCGCCGTCATGTCCATGACCGCCAGGTATTCGTCATAGAACTTGTTGTGCCGGTCGCCTTCCGACCCCGAGCCACGCGCCTCGGCCCAGATCTTGTCGGTGAAGGCCCGGGCATGGGTTTCGGCGTTCATGGCGATGAACGAGGCCAGCTGCGCAAGGCCTGGATAAACCATCCGCCCGGCGCCGCGGTACTTGAAGCCGACGGACTGGATGACAAGATGCTCCAGCTCGCCCATGGTCATGCGGTTGCCGAAATCCGTCACCTCGGTCGCGGCCGCGTCGGGATCGACCGGGCCGCCGATCAGCGTCAGCGTGCGCGGCTGCGAGCCGGGGTCGTCCTCGGCCAGGATGGCGGTCGCGGCCAGGGCAAGGGGCGCGGGCTGGCACACCGCGATGACATTGGTGTCCGGGCCCATGTGGCGGATGAAATCGACCAGATACTGGGTGTAATCCTCGATGTCGAACTTGCCCTCGCTGACGGGGATGTCGCGGGCGTTGTGCCAGTCGGTCACGTAGACCTCGCAGTCGGGCAGAAGCGATGTCACGGTCGAGCGCATCAGCGTCGCATAATGGCCCGACATGGGCGCGATCAGCAGAACCTTGCGGGGCAGCACCTCGCGGCGCGCCACCCGGAAATGCAGCAGGTCGCCGAAGGGCCGCTTCATCACGGGTTCGACATAGACGATGTGGTCCTGGCCCTGGTCGCCCGCGATCGGCGGGATTTCCCAATCCGGCTTGATAACCATGCGGGCGAAACTGCGTTCGGTGACGCGGCCCCACGCGCTCATCAGCTTGAAGATCGGGTGCGGGTTCAGCGCGAAGATCGGATAAGAGGCGATGGCCCGGGCCGAGGCGCCCATCCATTCGTTCGTGTTCCGAATGGTTTCCATAGCGTCATAGGACACGATGCCCTTGATACCCTTGATCGTCAACTGGGCCATCCTTTCGCGGCTGCGGCATCACAGGAAGCAAAGGGGCGGCAAATAGGTTCCAACCGCATTTGCGCAACGCCTGCCCTGCGCATATCATCCTCTCAGGTATAAGGGGGGAACCGGGATCATGGCAAGCAGCGCAGGATCGAACGGCGGCAAGGACGTTGCAGCGTCGGCCAAGGCGGAAGCGTCTGAAAAGCCTAAGGCGCGGGCCGCCCGGCGTCCGGGCAAGAAAAGCGCAAGGCCCCAGGCCGCGGAACCCGCCCCGATGGAATCAGCGCCCCCCGCAGACCCGGCATCCGAACCCGCGCCCGCCGTTGCCGCGCCGCAGGTCCAGCTGCACCAGGCGGCCTCGACCGTGGCCGGCGACGGCCGCGCATCCGAAGTCATGGCCGAGGCGATGGCCCGGGGGTCTTCGCCTTCGACCGCGAAGAAGCTGGCCGAGAACATCGAGCGGATCGAGGCCCTGGGCCAGCGCCTCATGGCCGCGCTGTCGTCGCGGCCCCTGCCCAACCGCGGGATCGAGGCGCCGGGGCCTGAACTGTTCATGACCGCCGCCAATGCCTGGATGAAGACCCTGTCCGAACAGCCGGGCCGCGTCCTGGAAAACCAGGTCAACTATTGGGGCGAGACGCTGAAGAACTATGCCAACGCGCAGATGATGCTGACGCGCCGTCAGGACGGCATCCCCGAAGACGAGGCCCCCGCCGACAAGCGTTTCGCCAATCCGCTGTGGCAAAGCCATCCCTATTTCAACTTCGTCAAGCGCCAATACCTGATCAACGCCAAGGCGCTGAAGGACGCCGCGCAGAACCTGCAACTGCCCGACGACACCGCCCGCCGCCGCATCGGCTGGCTGACCAATCAGATCGTGGACATGATGGCGCCCACCAATTTCCTGGCCACCAATCCCGACGCCCTGGAGCGCGCCATCGAGACCGAGGGCGAAAGCCTGGTCCGGGGACTGGAGAACCTGGTCCGCGACGTGGAAATGAACGGCGGCGACATCGTGGTGTCGCTGGCCGACCGCGAGGCCTTTGCCGTGGGCGAGAACGTGGGCACCTCGGAAGGGTCGGTCGTCCACCGAAACCCGCTTTTCGAACTGATCCAGTACAAGCCCGCGACCGGTCAGGTGCACCAGATGCCCTTGCTGATCTTCCCGCCCTGGATCAACAAGTTCTACATCCTGGATCTGAAACCCCAGAACAGCCTGGTCAAGTGGCTGGTCGAACAGGGGCACACGCTGTTCGTGGTCAGCTGGAAGAACCCCGATGCCAGCTATGCCGATGTCGGGCTTGAAGACTATGTGTCGGCCTATCTGGAGGCGATGGACAAGGTGCGCGACCTGACCGCGCAACCCAAGCTGAACGTCGTGGGCTATTGCATCGGCGGAACCGTTCTGTCGCTGACGCTGGCGCTGCTGAAGCAGCGGAAAGACGACCGCGTGAATTCCGCCACGCTGTTCACGACGCTGACCGACTTCTCGGACCAGGGCGAATTCGTCAGCTTTCTTCAGGACGACATCGTCAGCGGCATCGCCGACGAGGTCAGCCGCCACGGCCTGCTGCGCGCCAGGCTGATGTCGCGCACCATGAGCTTTCTGCGCCCCAACGACCTGGTCTGGGGACCGGCCATCCGCAGCTACATGATGGGCGAAACGCCACCGGCCTTCGACCTGCTGTTCTGGAACGGCGACAGCACGAACCTGCCCGGCAGGATGACAATGCAGTATCTGCGCAGGCTGTGCCAGCAGAACGCCTTTGTCGAAGGCGGCTTCGACCTGATGGGACACACCCTGCACATCTCGGACGTAACGGCGCCCTTGTGCGCGATCACCTGCGAAACGGACCACATCGCGCCCTGGAAGGACAGCTGGCGCGGCGTCGCGCGGATGGGATCAGACGACAAGACCTTTATCCTGTCGGAATCCGGCCATATCGCGGGCATCGTCAATCCGCCGTCCAAGAAGAAATACGGCCACTACATGGGCAGCCGCGATTTCAGCAAGGACCATCATGCCTGGAAGGAATCGTCTTCCTTCGCCGAGGGAAGCTGGTGGCCGCGTTGGGGCGAATGGCTGGCCGAACGGGCGGGGCCGATGGTGCCTGCGCGCGACCCCGGTCCGGGCCTAGCCCCCGCGCCCGGCACCTATGTCCATGAAAGGGCCGCATGACCCCGGAACAAAGGACGGGCCATAACAGCAGGTTACCCCGATCTGCCCATCCGCCCCGTCCGGCACGCTAAAAATTTCTGCGCCGCAGCAGCAAAATCCTTGCAATGCTGCGGTGCAGCATTCATATTGTCGTCACGAGAATGGCTTTAGCTGCGGAAACCTCTCTCATCGAATCTCTTCCTTCCGCTGCGCTGACAGGAGTGACTGACATGGCAAAGACCCCCGATTTCGCAAAGACCTTTCAAGACATGATGGCCAACTTCCCGGTTGACACCTCGTCGTTCCAAGAAGCCGTCAAATCGCAGGGCGTTCTGGGCGAGAAACTGGCCCGGGTCGCGCTGAGCGCCGCCGAACGCTCGACCGACATTTCGGCCCGTTGGGCCAAGGACACCATTGCCCGCATGGGCGAGCTGGCCGTCGTCAAGCAGGAACCCTCGGATTACGCCAAGTCGCTGAGCGATTTCGCCTCGGCTTCCGCCGAAGTCGCGGCCGAGCACATGGCCGCCTTTGCCGAAGTGGCGAAAAAGGTCCAGATGGACACCGTTGACCTGATGCTGACCGCCGGCAAGGACGTTGCCGCCGAGGCCCGCACCGTCGCCGAAAACGTCGCGCGCGACAATCAGATCGCCGTGAAAAAGGCCGCGGCCGCCTCGACCACCGTCGCCGCGAAGTAATCCTGCCGGACAATGTTCGTGGAAAGGGGCGCGTCAGCGCCCCTTTTTTCATGCGCGCGGGACAGCCCCTTGGCAGGCGCAGAATTTTCTTTGCCTTTTGCGCATGCAGCACCCATCATGTCGGAAACCGTTTGCCCGAGGTCCGACATGGCCGGAACATCCAAGCCGCTGCTGATCAAGCGTTATGCCAGCAGGCGGCTTTACAACACCGAAACCAGCGACTACGTGACCCTGGAGGACATCGCCGCCTTTATCCGCGACGGGCGCGAGGTCAAGATCATCGACCTGAAGTCCGGAGACGACCTGACGCGGCAATACCTGTTGCAGATCATCGCCGAACACGAGGGGCGGGGCGAAAACGTCCTGCCCATCGCCGTGCTGACCGATCTGGTGCGCAGCTACACGACCAGCGCGCAGTCGGTGGTGCCGCAGTTCCTGGCCGCCAGTTTCGAGATGCTGCGCGAAAGCCAGTCAAAGCTGATGGAAAACATGGCGGTCATGCCGAATCCCATGGCCCGCGTCCCGGGGTTCGACGCCATGCACCGCCAGCAGCAGGCCTTTCTCAAGGCGTTGATGGGGGGCTGGACCGGCTCCTCGGGCCCCGAGCCCACCGATCTCGAGGCGCCGGAACAGACGGCCGAGGCCGCGTCAGCCCGCAAAACCCGGCAGCGCCCCGCCCCCGAGGACGAGAGCGGCGAGGACATGGCGGAAATCCGGCGCCAATTGGCAGAACTTCAACAGCGTATCTCGAAGCTCTGACTTGCGCCCGGCGCGGACACAAGCTAGACCGCGCCCACGGACAGTTGGCCGAGTGGTCGAAGGCGCACGCCTGGAAAGTGTGTAGGCGGGGAACCGTCTCGAGGGTTCGAATCCCTCACTGTCCGCCATTATACCTCCAAACGCTTGATTTCGCAAAGCTATTCTCCGGTTTTCCAACCCTGTCCGGGGTGTTTTCCACCGTTCCCGTCGCGTTCCGTTCCCCTGACGGCCCTGCGGCGGTCGGCTGCCTTGGTGTAGTGATCCACCTCTTTCAGCGTCTCGTGACCCGTCCACGCGGCGATCTGATGGGGGGTAGCGCCGCCCTCGGCCAGTTCGGTTGCCAGCGCCTTCCGCAGCCCGTGAGACGACTTCGGAACCCCGGCATCCCTCGCAGCTTCTCGAATCATCGTGCCTAGCGACTTCTCCGACCGCGCCTTGCCCTTGGCATCCAGGAACGTCATCTGCCCGGCCAAGGCTTTCAGCGCCTCGTGCATCATCGCCCGATCCGCCGCCAGATGAACGGCAAAGTCTGGCAGCGGGCAGGTCCACGGCACATGCGCCATGCCGCCGGTCTTTACCTGCCGGTAGGACAGAACCCCATCGCGCGCGATCATCCCCGGCCCAAGCCGCACGGCATCGCTGATCCGCGATCCGCTGAACCGCAGCAATTCGAAGGCGGCGCGCGTGGCAGAACCCATCGGCCAGCGGGCGCGGAACTTCTCAATCTCGCCAGTCGTCCAGATCGGGTGCCCTTCGGTCTTGCCGGGCTTGGGCATATCCACGTCTGCCGCTTCGTTGCGTTCCAGCAGGCCCACGCGGACGCCGTAGCTGCACAGAAAGCGCCAGGTCCGCAGCCTGTGGCCTTCGGATGCCGCTTTGGGCAGGTTGGCCCTGATATGCTTAGACCGCAGGCCGCGTGCTGACAGTTTGCCGAAGTCTTTCAGCAGGTCGTCGCAATGGCGCTGGAACATGGCGCGGGTGGCTGGCTGCTTCTCCCGAAAGTCCTTGGACGCCAGCGCCGAACGGACCAGCCCGGCGAACGATCCGGCGGCGGGCGCCCCCTTGACAGGCTTGGTCTTCTTGGCCTCGGCATAGGCGCGCAGAAAATCCGGGTGATCCATTGGCAGATCCGGCAGTCTCACCAGCGGCATTCCCTTGGTCTGGAAATACCGATAGGTCTTGCCTCGCCTCTGGACGGTCCTGATCCCCACGAGCGTTACGACCCCATCCCTGATGCACGGTCCCATTCGTCCACCTCGTTTTCTGTGGACGGTATGTCGTGATGCGGCTGCCAGGCAAGCACTCTGAATATCCCGCCGGGATGAAACTCGACGCCCATCACCTCAAGCCCTGCCTTCCGCACGCCATTGACAGCGCGGGCGACAGCGGCTTCTGTTGGCTTGGGTGCTGGCATCTCACTTCCCCCTTTCTGCTGCGCGGGCGACTTCCTGATAAACATAGTCGATGTGTTCCTCGACCTTATCCCAAGCCGCCTGGATGCGTGGCGTTGCCTCTGCGGCTATAGCCTGCCGCAGTTCGTTGATCTGGGCATACATCTTCGGAACGCGGCGCTTGCCGAACCGTTCGTCAGCCATTCAGCGGCCCTCCTTGCTGGCACGGGCGCGCAACTTCTGCGCAAAGCCTAGGTTAACCTGCGCCGCGTTTATCCCTCTCGGATCTGGCCCGCCCCATGACGCCGCTTCGCGTTCCTCGTCCTCGATTTCTGCTGCCATACCGATGAACGCCTCCCGCACCCGCTCTGCGATCAGGGCGTCAAGAGCGGCTTGCAGATCGGCGGGCGGTCCGTCGCATTGCCAAGCGTTATTCTCCTCGCGGTCACGCCAGCCGTCTGAATAGCCCGCGATCCAGGCTGCGGCTGTCTGTGCGGAGGCAAGGTCACGTTCGGCTGATAGGGCAGTAATTAGCCGCAGGGCTTCGGTGCGGACTTCCCTGCCTGCCTTGCTTTCTGCGACCAGCCAGTAGATGCGCTCGATATTCTCCCGCGACGTGTCGATCCGCTCGGGCGCTTGCTTGTCGGGGGTGGTCATGGCTTCGACCTCCTGATTGCGGCGATCTGAGCATCTGTCAGACCAAGGTTGCGCGCTTCCTCAATGGCCGCTTCTTCCTCGTCCATGCGCTCTTGGGTGTTTTCGTCCTCCATAGTCGGCTCAACTACCGTGATGGGGCCGAACCAAGCAGTGCCGTGCTTGACCAGATCGCAGCGCGTCACCCACGCATCGCTGCCCATGACGCCTTGACCTTTCGCTAGTCGGTATGCCGTCGCGGGTATGCGGCAGATATGCAGGACGATCTGCTGGCCCCGGCCTTCCGTTCGGTCGGTGTTCCCGACTACAGCATAGGCTTCACGCGTTTCAGGTTTAGGTGCATCGGTCATGGGTTCAGCGTCCATCGGCGCAGGCTGGGTGGTTGCAAAGCTGCCAGTTGGGATCGGCGCGACGGCAGGTCCGGCAGACGTAGAGCGCCGCCTCCCTCACCGCATCCGCTTGCTCTGGTTGTGCGGGGGCGTGGGCGTCGAGGATGGTGCGCAGCCGGTCCATTTCGCAGCGGAAGCAGTCGCAATCATCCCCATGCCAGTCTGCGGTTCGCATGGGGTTGGCGCGGTCATAGGCTGCAAGCGCAGCAAGGGCCTGTTCGCGCAGGGTGCGGGTGTCAGTCATGGCGCGTCTCCTTCTGGCTGTCGGTGAGGGCGGCGCGGCCTGCGCGACCGATCCAGTCATCCATTGCCTCAATCTTTTCAATGGCCCATGCATCCAAAGGGTTATCGGAAAGCAATTCCCCGTCCGGCATTGTTATGCTGTTCCTGAGGGCCTCATGTTCATCGGCCAACAAGTTGCAGCCTTCGCGCAGAAGACCTTTCGCCCGCGCCAGCTCCGCTTGCAGTCGGTCGCAGCGGGATTCGGCGGCTTCGGCGCGGCGCTTGGCAGATTGCCATGACACGAAATGCGCATCATGCCTGACCATCAGATCGCAATAATCTCGCGCACCCTGGTCCAAGTCCGCACGTAGCGCGGCATGGTCGGTCAATATTGCCCGCAAATCAGCAGCGGTGAACTCGTCCCCATGTTCCAAGTTCGCATAGGCACGGCGCACTTGTTCCGCCACCAGCCCAGCCGTATCCGTGGCATTGGCAGGGGTGGCGATACAGGACCGGATTGCGGCGGCGGCAGATACCCCAATACGGATGGGCTGCTCGTTTGCCTGTTCGATCCGGTCCGCAAGCGCCAAAAGCGGCTTAATCGTCCCGTTCACGGTGTCGCTCATGCCGATCCCCCATCAAACAGCGGCAGCCCCTCAGCGGCCTGTTGCTTCGCCTTCTTGGTCTTGGGCTGGTATCCGAACCTCACTAGGTAATCGCGGCGGGCGGCCTGCCATGCTTTCTTGGGCCAGCTTGCGCACATCCAGCCAAGCGGGCGGGCCGCGTCGACAACGCGCTTGCGCTCGTGCAGGGGCGCGTCGGCTGGCAAGGCGCGGGTGGCGTGCGCGATGATCAAGGCTGCTTCCTCGCGCCAGGTCATGCCGATCCCTCCCCGGTAGGCTGGGACAGGGCGGCGCGGGTGAAGCTGTCCATGCGCGCCCCTGCCTTTTCCAGAATGTCGTAGTGACCGGCGATCAGATGCCCGTCCGGCAGTCCGCGATCCTTGGCGTATTGCGCAGCCCAAAGTGCGCCGAACGCGATCACGCTGGTCTTGAGGTCAGCGATCTCCGCCTGCGTCTCCGCCTCACGGGTGCGGAGAGCGGACAGTTCCCGAAGCGCGCGGGCGATCTGGTTCTGCGAATGGTCAGGATGCCAGCCGCAAGCCTCAATGCGCTCGGCTTCCCGCAGCAGTTCCTCGTCGCTGATCCGGGGGCGGTCAGTCATGTCGGGCCTCATGCTGTGTAAAGGGGTTTGAAGTCAGCGCCGTCGCGCGCAATCTGTTCACGCAGGCTGACGATGAAGGCTTGTGCATCCTCGATGCTGTCGAACTGGTCGGACCAAGCGGGACACTCGCAGTCGTCCGAAACGTCCTGTTCCCAGAAGTCGAGAATGTCGGCCAAGGTCGCGGCGTGTTCCGGGCAGAAGTCGCATTCACCGCCCGGCTGGTATTGGTCGCCCTCGTAGATCGGCTTGCTGCAATCCTCGCAGGTGGTGAGCGGTTCGCGTTCGTCCGCTCCCCCGTCCGTGCGCGCGGTCATGCGGCACCTGTGGGGGTGGTGGCAGGCAGAACCTGCTCTAGCGTGCTGGTTTCAGGATCGCGCAGTCGCAACGAGCCGCCTTCGTCGCTCTCGCAGACGACGACAACAGTGCGATCATCCAACCCGCGCACGGCCAACATATTAGGTCCGCCGCCCCTGGCTCGGACGATTGCCCCGCGTGCAAAGCCAAGGGTGGGTATGGTGGTGACGCTCATCTCATCGGCTCCTTGCCGGTTGTGGAAAAGGGGCGGCAGCACAGCGATATGCCGCCGCCCAGGTGCCCGCGCTGTTTGGGAGGCTCCGCCGACGTGACAAGGCGGGCGCGGGGGTCGGGGTGTGTCATCGCGGAACAGCCGGGCCATGCAGCGGCTTTTTCCACTTGCTGGCTTTTGATCCAGCCATGACGCTTTTAGGCTTCCAGATCCCGAGGTGCTTCTTGCGCACTCGGTCGTCCTTGGCGCGCTGCGCTACGTCCTCGGCGGTCTTGGCCCGGTGGGCTTCGCGAATTGCAGGGGCAAGGTTGCTTTCCCGGTGTTCGCCGCCGTTGCAAAGGGCAATGATGTGGTCGCAGTCCCATTTGTCGCCTGCGCGGATCTTCCGGCCTGTCAGGTGGCAAATGCCGCCATGGGCCTCGAAGATGCGCAGCCGGACGCGGGGCGGGATAGCGGCATCGTCAGTCTTGCCGATCCATTCGTCAACAGCCCGGCTCATGCGAATTCTTCCTCGTATTTCAGAGCCTCTGGATCAGTCAGCCGCACCCCCTGCGGCGCGTATCGCTGATGAACCGCGTCCAGGTAGGCCGTCATCTGCTTGACGCTCATCAGGGACGTGACCGGCACTTGCAGGCGCTTGACGATCTCGCGCTGCCCCTCGTAGTCGAACCGTCCGATGCTGCGCTGCCAGCTGTCCCGGAAACCGTCGCTGTCACCGGACAGGATCGGCACCCCATGCGTGACCTTGCAGTCGGCGCGGACGGTTTCCACGTCCATGTCGCCAAGCTGGCGGCTGATGTCCTGATACCAGCGGAAGGACAGCCTCTGTTGGCGTCCTGACAGGCTGGCCCCTTGTGCCCATGAGACAGTGAGAGGCAACTTGCGTTCAGACAGCCGCTTGGCAAGGGCGTCGATATGGGAAGGGTCGCGAAGGATAAGGGTCGCCATCACCGCCCCCTCTCGACATGCTCACGGGCCAACCAGTCGGCCACAGCTTCCGCCGCATCCTCAAGCTGCTGCCTGGTAGCCCGCGCATCCGTCAGGGCATGTGCGCAGAAGTCGATGAACAGCGTCCGAGGGGCCGTGGGGTCGCGCTCTAACTGTTCAAGGACGACAGCACGGATGCGGTCGTCGGTGAGTGCCGGGGCGGTCATGCCGCCACCTGCGGCTTGTTCCGGGCCTTCGCTGCCTTGGCGGCGTCGATTACACGCGCATCGGCTTTCAGATCGGCAGGCAGGTCGCGCCAGATGGCGTTCGCGGCGTCCAGCGTGTCGGCCTTGGCGAAGCAGTCCACGGCCTCGGTGACGGCGCTGTCATCGACGTTGACGCCTACGTTCTCGCGGGCCTTGTCATAGAGGGCCAAGCCAAGCGGGTTGCCGAAGGTCATCAGCGCCCTTTTCATCGCGTCAGTCTCACTTTCCTTGATCGCGCTTTCGTGGCACTCGCCAAGGTCAGTCCCGATGCCGTGACCGGCGCCGACGCCATCCCTCACCACGCCGTCAACGGTCACTCGGACGCGGGCAGTATAGGTCACGGTCCAGCCGTCGCGCTGGTTGGGGGCCTTGCCGATCTTGCGTTCCCGCTCAGCCACGCAGCGGATGTCCAGCGTCTCGCGGGTCCAGCCTTCGAAGCCGAAGATCCGGTTGGCTTCTGCGATGACGAACCAGCCTTCCACATAGGACAGCGACTGCCCCGATTGCGACCGCTGGCGAACGGCGGACGGGTCCAGCTTCTTCGCCAGTTCTACGGATGCTTTCTGCCAGTCCATCACGCGGCCTCCTTCTGATAGCCCGGCCCGAACCATGCGGGGGGCGGTGTCCATTCGCTGCACGGGATGCCGTCAGCGATCTGTTGCAGCTTCCAGGCGGCACGGACGCGCCATTCGCGGTCGGGGTCGCCGGGGGCGTAGGCTGCGGCCTCGTCAAGGGTGAGGCGGGCGAGTTGGGCAGTGGTCATGCTGCCGCCCCCACGGTTGCGATGAACGTGTGAACATCCATCGGCACGAAATGTGTGTTCCCAAGCATTTTTGCCTGCCCCTTGCCGAGCCGATAATAGTGCTTTCCATCAACTAGGACGCCGTGGCTGACGCGGTTCTCAAGGGAAAGCCCGCTATCGAGCAAGATCATCAGGCGGTCCAGGGCTTCCAGCGTTTCAGTCCACTGCTTGCGCAAGGCCCACGAGTAGCCCTCATTGTCGATCTGCGTGATAGCGCGATTGCAAACTTCAATCCGGCGCTGAATTGCATCCTTGCCAGCCAAGCCAATCGGCGGACGCGGCGGCAATGTGGCTGACTGCTTGGAAACGATTTCCTGCGGCTGCTTCGCGGGCTTGATCGTCACAATCCCTTCATCGCGCAACAGCCGTTCGACGTGTTCCCGATACTTGCGGATGAGGTAAAGCACCGCGTCGGGTTGGTTCCGCAGCCTCTGACGGTCCCTGATGAACGCCAGCCCTTTGCGGATTTCCTCGATCTGCGCTTCATCGCCCTTGATCGAGATGGAGGCCCGGCTGTCGTTGTTGCCGCTGACTACCGGCTGCACTACGGGCGCGGGACCGGGCTTTCGTTTGAGGAAAGAGAAGATGCTCATCGTCATATCCTTTCGGTGTCGGGTTGATGCTGCCCCGGCCAGGGAGGAGGAAAGCCGGGGCAGCGGTGCCGCGCGGGAGGAGGGCGCGCGGATGGCTATGGCTTGATGCCGGTCCCGCCGCAGCGGTGGCATGGGGGATGGGTGGGGTCGCCGTATTCGTGCACGTCCGTCAGGTGGCCGAAGCCTCGGCAGGTGTGGCAGATCGTGTCGGCTGCGGTTGCGCCTTCGGGTATGCGCCAGCGCGAGGCGGGCGGGGTGTAGTTGCGCCAGTAGTCGTGCAGTCGCTCAATCTCCGCGAAGATTTCCGCCATGACGGCTGCTTCATCCGTCGCGGGGGCGGCGTCCTTCATTGCCGCCACCGCTTGCGATGCTGGCAGCAGATCCAGTCGTCACGGTCGGCCCTGTCCATGAACAGCGCGATCTGCTGGATACAGGCGCAAATATGCCGCTGGCCGGTGTCACGGTGGACGAAAACGATAGCGCGCATGGTCAGTCCTCCTCGGGGATCATGTGACGGGCGGAGTGCGTAATGGTGCTGGTGACGGCGCGGTCCCACTCGGCGGCTGCTTGCATCGCCTCATACAGGGTGCGACGGACCAGCCATGGGCCGCAGCGCCGACGGACGCGATAGCCGTGGGTGCCCTGTTCGATCACCCACACGTTGCGGGTCCATTGGCCTGTATCGCGCTCATAGGACCATTGGCGGCGCAGAGTGCGGTAGGACAGCCAATCGGTGATGAGGCGGATCATGCGTCCTCCTCCCGGATCAGCCGGACCGGGCGGGTGCGGATCGCGGCCAATTGCGCCGGGTCCAGCAGCGAGGCCGTGGCGTCGATCTGCCGTTCCATCGCCATGAGCAGCTGCTTGGCCCACTGGACCTCGGCGCCGTCCATCAGGTCGTCGTCGTGCTGCATGGCCTTGAGGTAGTTGCGCAGCGGGTCGTAGGCTTCGTCGGCATAGGTGGCGACAACTGCGGAGGTCATGTCACCGGCCCTCCGCAACAGCCGCGCCGCATTCCGCAGCACTCAGCCCCGCACAAGCGGCAGGACGGGCATAGGCGCGATCCGTAGCGGACCAGACCGAAGCCAGAGCAAGCAGGGCGATCAGGACGCCGACCCACAGATCTATCATCGCGATGGCGATGCGGCGCTGGCGGTCCAAGCCGTGACGGTCGGTGCGCCAGTCGTGGCGTTCTTCGGGGGTCGGGCGGGTCATTCTGCGGCCTCCATCTGCACGGGCGCCAGCATCAGCCGAAGCTGACGTTCTTGGGCAGCCCACGCGGCAGCCCTCGCGCCAGCCCTCGCGGCATCCCTCGCGGCAGCCCTCGCGGCATCCCTCGCGGCATCCCTCGCGGCAGCCCACGCGGCAGCCCACGCGGCAGCCCTCGCGGCAGCCCTCGCGGCAGCCCACGCGGCAGCCCACGCGGCAGCCCTCGCGGCAGCCCTTTCCTCATCGGAAGCTTCATCGCTCCGTAGCATGGCGATCTGGTTGCGGACGCGATGGTCATCAGGTCGCTCGGCCTCAAAATGATGCACGACCTGTTCCGCGCACCATGCCTGAAAATGCCGGGCCAAGCGATCATCCGGCATGGCGTAGGACAGCACCCAAAGTGCGTCGTCCAGGCCATTGCTGTCCAAGACGGTCAGCAGGTCCAGCGGCTCGTCATCGGCGCGGGTCTTGCCGAGAGTGGACAGCAACTTGGTCCAGCCATCGGTGCAGGGGTTTGCCGCGCGGATGGCGTGGAGCGTTGTCGTGGATGCGTAGGTCATTTGCGTCCCCGTTCCAGTTCAGCCGCTGCGATATGCGCGGGCGGGATCAGGGCTGCCGGGCTGGTGATGTCCACCCACTCGGCAGCGTCCAGGTCGATGACGATGCCGGATTGCCAGCTTGCGGAAGGCAGCGACGGCCCGAGACAACGGGCATGGTCTGCAAGGGCCACGATCAGCGTGTCACGCGATGCGCGCTTGCGGGCGGCGATGGTGCCGCAGTCGGAGAGCCGGGCGGTCATGCCGCCACCTGCGCGATACGGGCGTTGAGCCGCAGCTGCCAGTTCGTCAGCCGGGCCGCGAACCGGAAATGATGCCGGGTCTGCTGCACCGCATAAGTGGCCAGACGGATGGTCTCGCGGCGCTGGTAAAGCAGGGCGTCCATCGAGTGCGGGAAAAGGATGGGGGCGGTCATAGCGCACCGCCTTTCACCAGCTTCCCGTCTTTGGCCTGATACCAAGTGTCAGGATCAATCCCGTCCTTGCCGACAATGCCGCATGCAACAGATACAATCGGGCCACCCCAAGCTTTGCGCTCAACGGCGAACAAGGCATTACCTGCCTTCCCTTGAACCATTCCAAGATAGCCCGAGGCGGTGGCTGCGCCCTGATCGCCCGAGGCGGTGGCTGCGCCCCAAGTGCCCGAGGCGGTGGCTGCGCCCTGATAGCCCGAGGCGGTGGCTGCGCCCTGATCGCCCGAGGCGGTGGCTGCGCCCCG